>CAZQET010000423.1:0-1749 GCA_964591825.1 uncultured Conexibacteraceae bacterium | reverse complement strand
CTGGCGGCCGCCTCGCTGCTTGCCGGCTGCGCCGGCTGCGGCGGGAGCGGCGCTGAACCGGGCGCGCCTCGCGGCGCGACGCTGGTGCTCGACTTCACTCCGAACGCGGTCCACACCGGCATCTACGCCGCGCAGCGCGAGGGCTACTACGAGGACGCCGGAGTCGCGCTGAAGGTCCGCCAGCCTGGGGAATCGACCGATGCGCCGAAGCTGCTTGCCGCCGGGCGCACCGACTTCGCCATCCTCGACATCCACGACCTCGGCATCGCCCGCGAGCGGGGCCTCGACCTGGTCGGGACGATGCCAATCGTGCAGCATCCCCTGGCGTCAGTGCTCGCCCGCGCCGACCGCGGCATCGGCGGCCCGAAGGACCTGCAGGGGCGCACGGTCGGCGTCACCGGCCTCCCCTCTGATGAAGCGGTAGTCGATTCCGAGGTGAGCGCCGACGGCGGTGACCCAGCCCAGGTCAAGCGCGTAACGATCGGCTTCAACGCAGTCTCCGCCCTGGCCGCGGGCAAGGTCGACGCCGCCACCGGCTTCTGGAACGCCGAGGGCGTAGCCCTGCGCCGCAAGGGCATCCCGATCCGCATCTTCAAGGTCGACCGCTATGGCGCCCCTCCGTACCCGGAGCTCGTCCTCGTCGCCGCGCACAGCACGCTCGAGCGCGAACCCGATCTCGTGCGCGCCGTGGTGGCCGCGACCCGGCGTGGCTACGCATTCACCACCGCTCATCCCACTTCCGCCCTCGACGACCTGCTCGCCGAGGTGCCCAGCCTCGAACGCGCCGACGAGCAGGCGCAACTGCGGGTCCTGCTGCCCGACCTTCGCCCGGACCCCTTCGACTACCGCGTACTGCACAAATGGGCCGCCTGGGACCTCGAACACGGGGTGCTCGCGCGGCCGTTGAGCGTGAGAGCTGCGTTCGTCGAACCGTAGGTGGAGGGACGTGGGGGCGCCGCACGTCCTTCCAGATACGCTTCGCCGATGAGCCTTGCTGACGACTTCGAGCAGGTGATCGACTCGCTGCCGCGCGACTGGACGGACTTGGAGCTCGATCTGCGGATCGACGACGAGAGCAGGTACGTGGACGCAGCGGTCGCACTGAGCCAAGTGAACGCGCGGCCCTACTCGCGGGCGGATTGGGACTGGCGGTTGCTCGTCGCTCAGAGCTTCGGGCACGCAGCTGCAGCCGAGACGGTGAAGGGGGTTCTGGCGAAGCTCGATGCCGACGGCGTCAGGGGCGAGATGGCCGTGCGGGAGGTGCGCGAGGGGCGCTCGGAGGCCGTGCAGATGTGGGGGCGGCCGGAGAGCGTGCGCGAGGAGTTCCGCCAGCGCCGCTCGATCTAGTGGCCCGCATCGCCGCGATCGCCCCAGAGCTAATGCTCGGCAGCAAGATCGAGGCGACTCTCAGTGCCGCCGGCCACGAGGTGACCCTCTCGCCCGCGCTCACCGAAGCGCCGCTCGACGAGACCGACCTGATCGTCGCCGACCTCGACACCGAGAACCCCGAGGCCCTAGTCGGCCTCGGCATCCCGGTCCTCGGCTACTACTCCCACGTCAACGTCGAGACCAAGCAAGCCGCCGAAGCCGCCGGCATCGACCTAGCAGTCCCCCGCTCCCGTCTAGCAAGGGAGCTCCCAGACCTCGTCACCAAGCTCCTGAGCTGAGGCTGACCGTCCCTGGAAGGGCGGGGGGGGGGCGGGGGGGGGGGCGGGGGGCGGTTTTTTTGACCGGCCACAAGCCCGCCGC
>CAZQET010000422.1:0-9278 GCA_964591825.1 uncultured Conexibacteraceae bacterium | reverse complement strand
GTCCTTGAGGAACAGCTGCAGGCTGTCCGTGGTCATGTCGGGTTTCAGGTCGAGCGCTGCTTTCTGGCGGCGCCGGCCTTTTTTCCCGGTGTCAATGGGGAGGGCTTCCGCGGCCGCTTTCTGGGCCGGGTCCATGTCCTCTACAAGCTCGATGCCCGACTTCTCGAGGTGGCCGTAGAGGTCCTCGACATCGGACTCGTCCAGATCGACCTCCGAGACCGCCGAGGCGACGTCTCCGAAAGTCAGCACGCCGAGCTGCTGCCCGCGTGAAATGAGGCCCTTGACCTCCTCAAGCTCCTGAAGCTCTGCTACCAGCATCCTGTTCTACTCGTTCCCTTGCGTCGAAGTTTTAGTCCTGACGATGAAATACCGTCGCGGGCGAAAAGTCGCGAAAAAAGGACCGGCGAACCGGTCCGCATAGCCAACTAGTCTGCGCTGCGATATGCCCCACCGCGGGCGTTTCGGTCCCTCTCAAACGTCTGTTCGCATTGTAGTCGCTTCAGTTTGTGAAGTCAATGTCCTCTGTGCGCCAATCACATCCCTGGTTGCGGGCTTTTTGGAACCGCGCCTACCACGAGAACGTGACCGGGCTCTCGGCGATGGTCGCATACAACCTGATGCTGGCCGTCTTCCCCTTTGCCCTCCTCGTCCTTTTCGTCTTCGGCCAGGTGCTGAAGATCGGCGGTGTCGAAACCAGCGTCCTCAACGACCTCGAGCGGCTCTTCCCCAACTACGACCAGCACACCCTGATGGACGCGCTGGATCGCGTGCGGGAAAACTCGGCGACAATCGGGATCGCGGCCTTCTTCGGAGCGCTTTGGATCGGAGCCTCCTTCTGGGGGGCGATGGACACGGCCTTCTGCCGCATCTACCACGTCGAGTGCCGCGGCTGGGTGGAGCAGAAGCGCTTCTCCTTCGCGATGCTCGCGGTCGTCCTGCTCTTCATCGCTGCCAGCATCTTCCTGCCGGCGATGGAGAGCACCCTGGTGGCGAGCACCGACCGGCTGCCCTTCGGGCTCTCCGACATCAAGGCGATCGACTCGGCGCTGCTGCTCGGCGCCGCGATCCTGATCACCTTCCTGATCTGCTGCGTGATCTTCTGGGCGGTGCCGAAGGGCCACATGCCCTGGCGGGCGGTCTGGCCGGGAGCGGCCTTCGTCACGATCGCGGCCAGCGCCGCCAACTGGCTCTTCCCCGTCTACCTCTCCAGCGTCTCCAGCCTCTCGCGCCTAGGCTCGACCCTCGGATTCATCCTCATCGCCCTGCTCTGGTTCTACGTGCTCAGCCTGGCGCTACTGGCGGGCGCGGTGATCAACTCGCTGCGCTACGAGTACCACGACACGGGCGAGATGCCCTATGGCCCCAAAAAACCCTGCACCGATTGCTGAGGCGGCCTATCCGTACCTCTCGCCGGTGACCGCTCGGAGCTTTGCCCGGTCGTGGCGGGCCTGGACGCGTCGGACCGTGCCCGAGCGCGAGCGCATGACCAGCGATTCGGTGCTGGCGCCGCTGCCGCGGTAGCGCACGCCCTGCAGCACATCGCCATCGGTAACTCCGGTCGCAGAGAAGAAGACGTCGTCGCCGGAGCAGAGGTCGTCGGCGGTGAGGACGCGATCGAGGTCGTAGCCCGCGTCGAGAGCCGCCGTGCGCTCCTCGTCGTTGCGCGGCCAGAGGCGGCCGAGCATCTGGCCGCCCATCGACTTCAACGCGGCTGCGGAGAGCACGCCCTCGGGGGTGCCCCCTATCCCCCAGAGGAGGTCGACCGGCGAGCGGTCGCTGACCGCCAGGAGGGCGGCGGAGACGTCGCCGTCGGTAATCAGGCGGATGCGGCCGCCGGCCTCGCGCACTTCCTTCATCGCCTCCTCGTGGCGCGGGCGGTCGAGCATGACGATGGTGACGTCGCCGACGCTGCCGCCCTTGCGCTCGGCGATCAGCTCCATCGTCTTCGCCAGCGGCCGGTCGAGGTCGAGCAGGTCGGCGATTTCCTCGCCGCCGGCGATCTTCTCCATGTAGACGCAGGGCCCGGGGTCGAACATCGTGCCGCGCTCGGCCAGCGCGATCACGGCGAGGGCGCTGGGCATGCCGAGCGCGCAAAGACGGGTGCCCTCGAGCGGGTCGACGGCGATGTCGACGATTGGCGGGCTGCCGTCGCCGATCTGCTCGCCGTTGTAGAGCATCGGCGCCTCGTCCTTCTCGCCCTCGCCGATGACGACGACCCCTTCCATCGAGACCGAGTCGAGGACGAAGCGCATTGCGTCGACCGCTGCCTGGTCGGCGGCAATCTTGTCGCCACGCCCGACCCAGCGGGCGGCCGAGAGCGCCGCCGCCTCGGTGACGCGGACGAGCTCCAGCGCGAGGTTGCGGTCCGGCTTGGCCCCCTCCATCGTCCGGCAGCCTATTCAAACCCATTCCGGTGCGACTTATGAACCTCACAGGTCCATAAGTCGCACCGGAACCGTCTAGGGTGGGCGCATGTCTGGGGGCTGGGGACTGACGCTGCCGTTGCCGGGGATCTCGCTGGCGGCGCACGAGGAGCTGGTGAAGCGCGCCGAGGCGACGGGGTACACCGACCTCTGGAGCGGCGAGACCAATGGTCCGGACGGGTTCACGCCGCTGGCGCTGAGCGCGGCCTGGACCGAGCGGGCGCGGCTGGGCACCGGGATCGTCGGCGTCTTCCAGCGCGGCCCGGCGCTGCTCGCCCAGGAGGCTGCGGCGCTTGCCTCCGCCTCGGACGGGCGCTTCGTGCTCGGAATCGGCTCCTCCTCCGACCGGATCGTCGAAGGCTGGAACGGCATCCCCTTCGAGCGGCCGTTGAGCCGAGTACGGGAGACGCTCGCCTTCCTGCGCACGGCGCTCGCCGGCGAGCGCACCGAGAGCGGCTTCAAGCTGGAGACCGCGCCGGCCGCGCGGGTGCCGATCGTGCTCGCCGCCCTGCGTGGCAAGATGCTCGAGCTGGCCGTCGAGCAGGGCGACGGCACCTTCACCAACTTCCTGCCGCTGGGCGGTCTCTCAAAGGTCACGGCGCAGTTGGAGAGCGCGCCACAGGGCTTCGAGCTGCTCTGCCGCTTCTTCTGCATCCCCGGCGAGCGCGAGGCGGTCGAGCCGCTGGCCCGCTTCATGTTCTCCTCCTACATCACCGTCCCTGTCTACGCCGCCTTCTACCGCTGGCTGGGCTACGGCGAGCAGTTCGGGCCGATGCTCGACGCATGGGAGGGCGGCGACCGTCTGGCCGCCGCCGCGGCCGCGCCCTGGGAGCTGATCGAGGAGATGTTCGTCTTCGGCTCGCCCGAGGAGATGAAGGAGCGGATCGGCGCCTTCGTCGAGGGCGGGATCACGCTGCCGATCCTCACGCCGATCACCACGCCGGACAGGCTCGGCGAGCTGATCGAGGCGCTGGCGCCCTAGCGTCGCCCGGTGCTCTACTTCAGCCATCCCGCCTGTCTCGAGCACGACCCGGCGACGGTGATGCCCTGGCACCCCGAACGGCCCGAGCGCCTGCGGGCGATCGAGGCGGCGCTGGCGGAACGAGACTGGCTCGGCTGGGAGCGGCGCGAGGCGCCGGCGGCAAGCGGGGCGGAGCTGGCGCTGGTCCACAGCGATGAGCACATCGAGGGGATCCGCGCCCTCTGCGCGGACGGCGGCGGCGCGATCGATCCCGACACCTACGCGGTCGAGGCCTCCTGGGAGGCCGCGCGGCGGGCGGCGGGCGGCGCCTGCGCGATGGTGCGGGCGCTGCTCGGCGGCGAGGACTCAGTCGGGTTCTGCGGCACGCGCCCGGCGGGCCACCACGCCGAAGGGGAGCGGGCGATGGGTTTCTGCCTCTTCGACAATGTCGCCATCGCGGCTGAGCTGGCGATCCGCGAGCTGGGCGCGAGCCGCGTGCTCGTCGTCGACTGGGACGTGCACCACGGCAACGGCACGGCGGAGATATTTCGCCAGCGGGCCGACGTGCTGGTGGCGAACATCCACCAGGGCGGGATCTTCCCCGGAACCGGTGCGCGCGAGGACACCGGCAGCGGGCCTGGAGAGGGCTTCACGATCAACCTGCCGGTCCCGGCCGGATCCAGCGAGGAGCTGTGGCTCGAGCTGCTCGGCGAGACGATCCTGCCCGCTGGCCGCGCCTTCGGGCCGGACCTGGTGCTGATCTCCGCGGGCTTCGACGCCCACCGCGCCGACCCACTGGCCGGCTGCCTGCTGGAGGCCGGCTCGTTCGCCGCGATGGGCTCGCTCGTGCGCGAGTTCGCGGACGACCTGGACGTGCCCCTGGGGGCGGTGCTCGAGGGTGGCTATGACGTCGACGCCCTCGCCGAGTCGGTGGTGGCGACGCTGGCGGCGCTCACCGGCAGGCCGGCTACAGAGGGCGGGCCAGGCTGAGCGCGTAGTCGCCGGCGGGGTCGGTGAACCAGTCGGACATCGCCAGGCCCGCCCCGGCGTAGACGGCCTCGAGGCTCTCGCGGGTGAACTTGGCGGAGATCTCGGTGCGCATCTCCTCGCCGTCGGCGAAACCGACCTCGAGGTCGAGCCCCTCCAAGCGCACGGTCTGGTCGGCGAGCGAGCGCAGGCGGATGTCCATGCGCGCCTCGCCGGGGTCGTAGCGGGCGACGTGCTCGAAGGCATCGAGGTCGAAGTCGGCGCCAAGCTCGCGGTTGAGGACCTGCAGCACGTTCTTGTTGAACTCGGCGGTGACGCCCTCGGCGTCGTCGTAGGCGGTCTCGAGCCGGGCGCTGTCCTTGACCAGGTCGGCACCGAGCAAGAGCCGGTCCTCGGGGCTCATCAGGGCGGCGAGGCGGCCGAGGAACTCGCGGCGGGCGTCCGGATACAGGTTGCCGATCGTGCCGCCGAGAAAGGCGACCATGCGGCCGCCCTCGTCCTCCGGGATGCGCTCGAGGTGCTGCTCGAAGTCGCAGACCAGCCCCTGGATCCTCAGGCCCGGGTACTCGTCGACCAGCAGCCCAGCGGTTTCATGGGTGATCTCCTCGGAGATATCGACGGGGACGTAGGTGCGCAGGCAGCCGGCGTCGCGCATCGCGCTCAGCAGGTGGCGGGTCTTCGCCGCCGAGCCGGAGCCGAGCTCGACCAGCGAGCTCGGCGCGCCCGCGGCGGTGACGATCTCGGCCGAGCGGGCGGTGAGGATCGAACGCTCGGCGCGGGTCGGGTAGTACTCCTCGAGCTCGGTGATCCGCTCGAAGAGCTGCGAGCCGCGCTCATCGTAGAAGTACTTCGGCGCCAGCTCCTTCGGCTCGGCGAGCAGGCCGGCGCGCACGTCGGCCGCCATCTTCGCCGCCGTGTCTGCGTCGAGGTGGACCTCGATCGCGATCGTCATGCGTCGGCGTCCCCTGCGAGGCGGATTCCGGAGAAGATCTGACGCCGCTCGGGCAGGTCCCAGTTGCGGAAGCTCGGTCGGGCGACGTTGGGGTCGGTGGCCCAGGAGGCACCGCGGAGGACCCTGTAGGTGTCGCCGAAGAAGACCTCGGAGTACTCGCGGTAGGGAAAGGCTTCGAAGCCCGGGTAGGCGCGGAGCGCGGAGCTCGTCCATTCCCAGGCCTGACCGACCCCGTCCATCTGCGGACGCGCGGCCTCCCACTCGAGCTCGGTCGGCAAGCGCCCACCAGCCCAACGGGCGAATGCGTCGGCCTCATGGCAGGAAACATGGAGGACGGGGTGGGACGGGTTGATCGGGTCGCGACCTCCCATCCTCGTCAGCATCCACCCCTCGGCCCCGGCGCGCTCCCAATACATCGGGGGCTCGGCGCCCGTGTCCTCCATGAACCGGAGATACGCAGCATTCGTCACCGGGGTTCGATCGATCTCGAAAGCGGCGAGCTCGACCCGGTGGCGGGGACGCTCGTTGTCGTAGGCGAAGCCTCGCGCCGGGGCGCCGATCTCGTATTCGCCGTCCAGCACGGTGATCGCCCCTGAGTCGGGGTCGAAGGACTCGAGCTGGCCCAGGGCCGGGTCGATCGGCTGATAGTCGTCGACCATCTGCAGCAGCTGCAGCATCGTCTCGTTGTGCTGCTGCTCGTGGGCGATCAGCATCTCGTAGACGAAACCGTCACGAAGCAGCCGGTCCTCGGCATCGGGGCCGATCTCGACCCCTTCGAGCACCTCGAGCGTGCGCTCGCGAACGTCGGCGAGGTAGGCGCGCAGCTCGGCGTCGCGCAGGATCGGCAGCTCGCCGCGGCTCTTGCGCGGGTTCTCGATCGCGTCGTAGAGGCGACCCAGCTCTCCGTGCAAGGGCTCGCGCTCGCCGATCGTCTGCACCAGCCAGAGCTCCTCGAAGTTGGCGATGTGGCCGAGATCCCAGGCGAGCGGGCTGAGTAGCGGCGAATAGACGCGGTTGAGCTGCTCGTCGTCGAGCGGCTGCAGCAGCTCCAACGTGAACCGGCGCGCCTCGGCGAGACGCTCCGCGATCGCATCCTTGGAGCTTTGCGTCACCTCGGTGGCGATCCGAAAACCCTAGCGAGGTCCGCTCACCTGTATGTGAACAGACAAGGTGCAACGCTTTCTTCCCCCGGCGAGAGGAGAAAGCGTTGCAGTCCGATCATCCAACTCGGCCGCAACGCCTTGTTCCCCTTCCAGGGGGAGAAAACGTTGCACCCAAGAGGGGGGCGGTAGGGTGCGCGGCCGTGGAGATCGTGGACAAGAGCGCCTTGGTGGCCGGTGGGGCTTCGGGGCTGGGAGAGGCGACGGCGCGAATGCTGGTGGAGGCTGGGGCCGCGGTGACGATCGCCGACCTGAACGCCGAGAAGGGAACGGCGCTGGCCGCCGAGCTGGGACCGACCGCGGAGTTCGTCGAGGCCGACGTCACCGACGAGGCCGCGATGTCCACAGCGGTCGAGCAGGCGGCGGCGCGCGGCGGCGGATTGCGGATCTCGATCTGCTGCGCCGGCATCGGCTGGGCCGAGCGGGTTGCCCACAGGGGCGGGCCGCACAACCTCGAATACTTCTCGAACGTCGTCAAGGTCAACCTGATCGGCACCTTCAACGCGCTGCGCCTTGCCGCAGCGGCAATGAGCGAAAACGAGCCGGAAGCCGAAGGCGAGCGAGGCGTCTGCATCAACACCGCCTCGATCGCCGCCTATGACGGCCAGATCGGCCAGGCCGCCTACGCCGCCTCCAAGGGCGGCATCGTCGGGCTCACCCTGCCGGCGGCGCGCGACATGGCGGGGCGGGGCGTCCGCGTGGTCACCATCGCCCCCGGCCTCTTCGACACGCCCCTGCTCGCCGCCCTCCCCGAGGAGGCGCGCACCGCGCTTGGCGCAGGCATCCCCTTCCCGTCACGCCTCGGTCGTCCCGAGGAGTACGCCCGCCTGGTCGGCCAGATCGTCGCCAACTCGATGCTCAACGGCGAGGTCATCCGTCTCGACGGCGCCCTGCGAATGCCGCCGAAGTAGGAAGGGATTAGCGAACCCAGCGCACGCCCAGCGGCGAACTGCGCGGTAGGGCGTTCTCGATCGACCGAAGAGCTCCGGCTCGTGAGCATCCGGCTCGCTCAGGCGACCGCCTTGATTCTCCCACTCTGCACTCAAGGCCAGCCGGGGACGCGCATCCGACATTGACCCCACTTGAGTGGGGTCAATGTCGGATGCGCGTCTTGCCGTGTCTCGCAAGGCCCGCCGCTGCATGGTGACTGCGACGGGGCATCGCGGCAGACGAGGCTGGCCTGAACCGGAGCTAGGCTCTAGCGCCACAGGAGCGATCTATCAATCGAAGATGGGGGCTGACATGCCAGAGATCGGGCTGGCTGCTGGGGTCATCGAGTATGAGGACACGGGCGGCGACGGGCCGGCGATGGTCATGATGCACGGGCTCTCCGATAGCCGCCACTGGCGCAACGTCGTGGCCGAGCTGAGCCCCGATTACCGCTGTATCTC
The DNA here is from genome assembly GCA_964591825.1 of uncultured Conexibacteraceae bacterium. Classification (GTDB taxonomy): domain Bacteria; phylum Actinomycetota; class Thermoleophilia; order Solirubrobacterales; family 70-9; genus VRUE01. Next base: position 1,404 of record CAZQET010000422.1, on the reverse strand, counting down.
GCCGACGCTGCCGCTCGGCTCCCACCGCCGGCCGATGAAGCCCAACGCCGATCTCTCGTTGCGCGGGATGGGCCGGATCCTCGCCGAGCTCATCGAGCGGCTCGACCTGAACGGCGTGACCCTTTGCTTCAACGACTGGAGCGGCGCGCAGACGATGATCGCCGACGGCCTGATGGATCGGGTCGGACGGCTCGTCCTGGTCTCCTGCGAGACCGCCGACAACTACCCGCCCGGGCTCGGCGGCATGGCGGTCTGGGCATCGGCCAAGCTGCCCGGAGGCATCTCGCTGATGCGCCAGGCCCTGCTCCGTCGCCGCATCCGGAACCTGCCCTTCGTCTACGGGCAGATGAGCAAGCGGGGCGTGCCCGACGAGCTGATGCGCGAATGGCTCGAGCCGCTGAAGCGCCCCGAGATCCGCCGTGACCTGCGCAAGTATGCGGGCGACGCGATGAACGGCAGGCGGGCGATGCGCACCGCATCATCCGCTCTCGGCTCCTTCAGACACCCGGTCCTGGTCGTCTGGGACGAGGAGGGGAAGATGATGCCCAACCGCTCCGGCCGCGAGCTCGCCGAAGCCTTTCCCGACAGCCGCATGGTCGAGCTTCCCGACTGCTACACCCTGATTCCCGAGGACCAGCCGATCCCCCTGGCGAACGCGATTCGCGAGTTCGTCGAGAGCTGACGGCCGTCCCAGGCGCCGGAGACCGTAGGCGAAGCCGGCTCAGTCGGTGCCTTCGGCCTCGGGGTCGCGCCAGACCTGCTTGTGCCAGGGAGCGTGGATCGTGAAGCGGGCGGAGCTGTGCGCTGCGATCGGCTCGAGCGGGATCAGGTGGACGCGGCGGCCGGGAGTGCGTCGCCCGCCGTCGTCCCCGGTGAGGTTGCCGGCGTGGCTGCCGCCGGAGACGAACAGGCGGCGGGTCTCCGGGCCCCAGCCGTTCTCGGGTCGAGCGCCGAGCGCTTCGGCCAGGCCCCTGAGTGCGCCGATGCCGGCGTCCGAGCCCCAGTTGGCGACGCTCCGGTCGTGGTTGTAGCCGTCGTGGGAGGAGGCGCGCTCGTCGACCGAGCCGTCGGGCCGGATGCGGACCTGCACGGATTCCCAGTCATCGTGGTGATAGCCGGCGGCGCCGACCAGAGGCACGCCGCGCAGCGTCGCCGAGTCCGCGTAGTAGGTCCAGTACTGAACGTAGAGATTGCCGGCGCGTGAGCCCGAGCAGTCGTAATCGGCGGCCTCGGAGCCGGCGAGCGCGTCGGCGCGGCAGTCGATCACATGGACGAAGGCGACCACGGAGAGGCTCGTGTCGGAGCGCACGACGACACCATGATCCATCCCATCTCCGCAGGCGGTGCTGCGGCAACGGCGGAAGTTCACCGGCAGCGCCTGCGAGCCGTGCTCAAAGAGCAGCG
>CAZQET010000421.1:0-2394 GCA_964591825.1 uncultured Conexibacteraceae bacterium | reverse complement strand
CAATCGGGAGGCTGGACGCGATGACCACTCACCTTCGCTCGATCGACCCACGACTCGCCAAGGCGCTTTCCAGTGACCTGCGAGCGCGCATCCTGAAACTGATCGCCGAACGCGAGCAGAGCCCGAAATCGCTCGCCAAAGAGCTCGGCCTCGACCTGCGTGCCGTCGCATACCACGTGCGCGTGCTGAGGCAGCTCGAGTGCGTCGAGCTGGTGGCGACCAAGCCCCGTCGCGGTGCCGTCGAACACATCTACCGCGCCGCCGGGTGGGTCCTTGACTGCTAGCTAATAAGGGCTCGGCACGCGGACGACGACATCATCGACCGTCGCCTGCGCTCCCTTGGCGACCTTGGCCGAGCCGAGCGAGAATCCCGACGCCCTGCCCTTCAGCTCGCCGGCCCCTTCGTCGGTGGCTTCGACGACGACTTTGCCGCCGACGAAGCCGAGCAGCTGGCAGTTGCCCCGTTCGTCGCCCGAGGTGATGTTGAAGGCCCGGAGGCGGAGCTCGTTCGGGGTCCCGGCGCCGCCGACGCCCGCAACGTTCTTTTCGATGTCGAGGTATTCAATCTTGCCGTCGGCAAGCACCCTGCGCAGCTGCGCCTTGCGCTGCAGCGGGTAGACCGCGAGCTGGTAGCGGGCGCCGCCCCCGGAGCGCAGGTCGAGCCCGAGGAAGGCGGAGCGCTGCACCGACTTCGGCACCTGCGACTTTGGCAGGAGCCGCATCGTCGCCGCTATCTCGAGGTCCCTGCCGAAGACCGGCGTGCGGTAGGAGCACTCCTTCGTCGCCTTGCCGACCGTGATGCTGAAAGCCCCTTCGAGACCGCTGCGGGCGCAGCGCTTGCCCGAGAGCTTGATGATCTGGCCGAGCTGGCCCTTGTTGTTCAGGCCGTTGCGATAGATCCCGATCAGAGCCCCGTCGGCGCTGGCGGCAAGGACCAGCAGCGAGCCCAGGAGCAGGGAAAAGACGACTGTGCGCGGCAGTCTCACGATCCCCAGCCTAAACACACCCCCGCCGGAAAGATGCGGACCGGAGCGAGTTGAACGGCGCTTTTCGCCGTAACCCAAATAAGATTGGGGGTCGTGAGCGAGCACCGACTACCCGAGCGCGACCGCCCCTGGGTGATGCGCACCTACGCCGGCCACTCCGATGCCCGGCGCTCCAACGAGCTCTACCGCCGCAACCTGGAAAAGGGCCAGACCGGTCTCTCGGTCGCCTTCGACCTGCCGACCCAGACCGGCTACGACCCCGACCACGTCCTCGCCCGCGGCGAGGTCGGCAAGGTCGGCGTCTCGATCGCCAACAAGGGCGACATGCACCAGCTGCTTGACGGCATCCCGCTCGACGAGATGAACTCCTCGATGACGATCAACGCCACCGCCGCCTGGCTGCTCGGCCTCTACATCACGGTCGCCGAGGAGAACGGGGTCGAGCGCGCGGCGCTCAAGGGCACGACCCAGAACGACATCATCAAGGAGTACCTCTCGCGCGGCACCTACGCCTTCCCGCCGGAGCCCTCGATGCGGCTGATCGCCGACATGGTCGCCTTCACCGTCAACGAGGTGCCGAGCTGGAACCCGACCAACATCTGCAGCTACCACCTGCAGGAGGCTGGGGCGACGCCGGTGCAGGAGATCGCCTACGCGCTCTGCACCGGGATCGCCGTGCTCGACGAGGTGAAGGCGCGCGGCCAGGTCGCCGACGCCGACTTCGCCAAGGTCTTCGGCCGCATCTCCTTCTTCGTCAACGCGGGGATCAGGCTGATCGAGGAGATCGCCAAGCTGCGCGCCATGGGCCGGCTCTGGAACGAGATCGGCCGCGAGCGCTACGGGGTCAGCGACGAGAAGATGCTGCGCTTCCGCTACGGGGTACAGGTCAACAGCCTCGGCCTGACCGAGGCGCAGCCGGAGAACAACATCCAGCGCATCGTGCTCGAGGCGCTGGCGGTGACCCTGAGCCGCGACGCCCGAGCGCGGGCGATCCAACTGCCCGCCTGGAACGAGGCGATGGGCCTCCCCCGACCCTGGGATCAGCAATGGAGCCTGCGCATCCAGCAGGTGCTGGCCAACGAGACCGACCTGCTCGAGTACCCGGACATCTTCGAGGGCTCGGTGGTGATGGACGGCCTGGTCGAGGAGCTGATCGAGGGGGCGCGAGCGGAGATGGCGGTCGTCGAGGAGCACGGCGGCGCGGTCGCCGCAGTCCCCTACATGAAGGCGCGCCTGGTCGAGTCCCACCGCGAGCGGGTGGCGCGGATCGAGAGCGGCGAGCAGAAGGTGATCGGCCAGAACAGCTTCACCGAGACCGAGGACTCGCCCCTGACCGCGGGGGCCGACGGCGGCATCCTCACACCCGACCCCGAGCTCGAGCGCGAGCGGATCGAGGCGCGGGAGAAGT
>CAZQET010000420.1:0-3219 GCA_964591825.1 uncultured Conexibacteraceae bacterium | reverse complement strand
GTGAGCTTCCGCTCCTTGTCGCGGAGAGAGGCGGCCTTCTCGAACTCCTGGTTCTCGATCGAGGCTTCCTTCTCCTTGCGGACGCGCTCGATCTCGTCCTCGAGCTCGCGGTAGCGCGGCGGCGCCGACATCGACTTGATCCGGAGCCGCGAGGCGGCCTCGTCGATCAGGTCGATCGCCTTGTCGGGCAGGTGGCGATCCTGGATGTAGCGGTCGGAGAGCTCGGCCGCGGCCTTCAGGGCCTCGTCCGTGATCGTGACACGGTGATGCGCCTCGTAGCGGTCGCGGAGGCCGCGGAGGATCTGCACCGAGTCGTCGACCGACGGCTCCTCGACACGCACCTGCTGGAAGCGGCGCTCGAGAGCGGCGTCGCGCTCGAGGTACTTGCGGTACTCGTCGAGCGTCGTCGCGCCGATCGTCTGCAGCTCGCCGCGGGCCAGGGCCGGCTTGAGGATCGAGGCCGCGTCGATCGCGCCCTCGGCAGCCCCGGCGCCGACCAGGTTGTGGAGCTCATCGATGAAGAGGATGATGTCGCCGCGCTGGGTGATCTCTTTCATCACCTTCTTGAGGCGCTCCTCGAACTCGCCGCGGTACTTCGAGCCGGCGACCAGGGCCGCCAGGTCGAGCGTGTAGATCTGCTTGTTCTTGAGCAGCTCGGGGACTTCGCCCTTGTTGATGCGGGCGGCCAGTCCCTCGACCACGGCGGTCTTGCCGACGCCGGGCTCGCCGAGCAGCACAGGGTTGTTCTTGGTGCGGCGCGAGAGGATCTGCATGATCCGCTCGATCTCGGTCTCGCGGCCGATCACTGGGTCGAGCTTGCCCTCCTCGGCCAGCTTGGTCAGGTTGCGGCCGAACTGATCGAGCAGCTTCGAGGACTTCTTGCCCTCGCCCGAGCCGCCGCCGGTGCCGGCGCCCTGACGCCGCCCGCCGGGGCCGGAGAGCATCCGAATCACCTCGTTGCGGATCTTGTCCGAATCGGCGTCGAAGTCGAGCAGGATGCGGGCGGCGACGCCCTCGTTCTCGCGCACGAGGCCGAGCAGGATGTGCTCGGTGCCGATGTAGTTGTGACCGAGCGAGAGCGCCTCGCGCAGGGCGAGCTCGAGCACCTTCTTGGCGCGCGGGGTGAACGGGATCTGGCCCGAGGTGACCTCCTCGCCGGAGCCGACGATGCGGACCACCTGCGAGCGGACACGCTCGGTCGTGATGTCGAGCGACTCGAGCACCCGAGCGGCGAGCCCCTCCTCCTCGCGCAGCAGCCCGAGCAAGATGTGCTCAGTGCCGATGTAGTTGTGCTTCAGCGTGCGCGCCTCTTCCTGGGCCAGGACGACTACTTGACGGGCTCGCTCTGTGAATCTCTCGAACAAAAAGCCTCTCTATCTACTCAACTCACTTGGGCCGAGTAAGTATCGGACGAAGGCGCCCTTCGATTAACGGGAGACGCCCATGTGCTCCCTACACGATACCGAGAGCGCTGCCCCGGTCCGGCGACGCAAAAAAGCGCTCAGAGCGTCCTTCCCAGCCATTCCGGTGCGACTTTTGGACCTCAGAGGTTCATAAGTCGCACCGGAAGCGCCGTACGGGAGCCGGGAGGGCTAAGTGCGCATTGCGGGGAAGAGGACCACCTCGCGGACGGACTTGGCGCCGGTGAGGAGCATGACCAGGCGGTCGATGCCGATGCCGACCCCGCCGGTGGGCGGCATTCCCTGCTCCAGAGCGGCGACAAAGTCCTCGTCGTAGGGCTGCGCCTCCTCGTCGCCGCGGGCCAGCTCCTCGGCCTGCTGCTCGAAGCGGCGGCGCTGCTCGTCGGGGTCGTTGAGCTCGGTGAAGCCGTTGGCGATCTCCATGCCGCCGGCGAAGGCCTCGAAGCGCTCGACCAGACCCTCCTCGGAGCGGTGCGACTTGGCGAAGGGCGAGAGCTCGACCGGATAGTCGAGGACGAAGGTCGGCTGGACCAGCTCCGGCTCGACGAACTTGGAGAGCAGGCCGTCGACCAGCTTGCCCCAGCCCTCCTCCGGGTCGGGCTCCGCCTCCATCGCCGCCGCCAACGCCTCGCGCGTCGGGTGCGCGGCAATGTCAATGCCGCTGCGCTCGCGGATCGCCTCGCGGAAGCTGACGCGGCTCCAGGGAGGGGCGAAGTCGATCGTCACTCCGTCGCGCTCGACCTCGGTCGTGCCCAGCACGCGCTCCGCGACCTCGGCCACCATCAGCTCGACCCGCCGCGCGGTCGACTCGTAGTCGGCGCAGGCCTCATACCACTCGAGCATCGTGAACTCGGGGTTGTGCTTGTGCGAGATGCCCTCGTTGCGGAAGTCCTTGCCCAGCTCGTAGACCCTGTCGATGCCGCCGACGACGAGCCGCTTGAGATAGAGCTCGGTGGCGATGCGCAGGTAGAGGTCGCGGTCCAGGGCGTTGTGATGGGTCGTGAAGGGCCGCGCCAGGGCCCCGCCGTAGAGCGGCTGCAGGACCGGTGTCTCGACCTCGGCGAAGCCGCGCTCGTCGAGCCAGCGGCGCACCTCGCTCACCGTGCGGGCGCGCAAGGCGAAGAGGCGGCGGCTCTCCTCGTTGGCGATCAAGTCGAGCTCGCGCTTGCGGTAGCGGATCTCGACGTCCTCGAGGCCGTGGAACTTGTCGGGCGGCGGCCGCAGGCTCTTGGCCAGCAGGCGCCAGTGGTCGATCGCCAGCGAGAGCTCACCGCCGCGTCGCGTCGCCATCGCCGTCCCCTCGACGCCGATGATGTCGCCGAGGTCGAGGTCGACGAGAACCCCGTAGGCCTCCTCGCCGAGCAGGTCCTCGCGGGCGTGCAGCTGGATCTGGCCGCTGGCGTCGCGCAGGTCGAGGAAGCAGGCCTTGCCGTGGCCGCGGCGGCCGACCAGGCGGCCAGCGACACGATGGCGCGAGTCGGTCTCGATCCCCGGCGCCAACCCCTCGTGAGCCGCGCGCACCTCGCCGATCTCCTCCCGTTCGCCGAACTCCGGCGGAAACGGATCGATCCCCGCCTCCCGAAGCCTTTCCAGCTTCTCCCGCCGGTCACGAAGAACGTCGGAAAGTTCAGCTTTTTCAGTCCCACCCATTAGTAGCTCGCGAGCCTATCGGGGTGTTGGAAGCCGATCCCGATAGGGGTGGAGCGTCTTGTACTTTTTCGGCAATTCCTCGCGTCTCCAGCAGGGGTGGCTCCACCGAAATAGTTAAGCGGAACCCCTATCGGGATCGGCTCACGCC
>CAZQET010000419.1:0-14505 GCA_964591825.1 uncultured Conexibacteraceae bacterium | reverse complement strand
CCCCGACTCCGTCCCTTCCTCGTAGAGCTCCACCAGCTCGACCGTCTGCTGCACCCCGCCCGGGGCCCGCGTTGCCCACAATCGCGCCGCCTCCCGCCCCTTGCGCAGCCCCTTCATCGAGTGCAGTTCAACTTCAGGATCAAGCACCTCTACAAAAGCGTCAAGGTCCCTGTCATTGAAAGCCCGGATGAACTCACGAACCGGGTCATGGCTCATGAGGCTCGCCCCGCCTGAGGGCGGCCCTCAGGCTCCGTGGCACTTCTTGTACTTCTTGCCGGACCCACACCAGCAGGGGTCGTTGCGGCCGATGTTTTTCTCGCGCTCGTCCTTGACCACGGTCTCGACCACCTCGGCGCCGCCGTTCCCCGGGGCCACCGCGGCAGCCGTCCCGGCCACCGCTTCGATCGGGCCGGCGCCGGCCGCCACCTGCTGCAGCGCCGAGGGCTGAGCATCGGGGGTGCCGCCCGAGTAGGTGAGCGCCGCCGGCGCGTTGTCGCCGTTGGGCCGGAAGGCCTGCCGGGCCTGGTTGGGGTCGATCTCGACCTCGACGTGGAAGATCGTCTTCGAGTACTCCTCCCAGATCGAGTGCATCAGCTCCTCGAACATGGCGAAGCCCTCGTTCTTGTAAGCGACCAGAGGATCGATCTGGGCGAAGCCGCGCAGGTGGATGCCCTCGCGCAGGTAGTCCATGTCGTAGAGGTGCTCGCGCCAGCGGTTATCGATCACCTGCAGCAGAATCGAACGCTCCAGGTAGCGCATCAGCTCCTCGCCGAAGACGCCTTCGCGCTCGTCGTAGGCGCTCATCGCGTCGTCGTCGAGCTCGTCCTTGAGCTTCTCGCGGTCGACCGACTCCGGCGCCATCTCTCCGACCTCGATGCCAACTGGCCAGATCTGGCGCAGCTGCGCGTCCAGGCCCGCCAGGTCCCATTCCTCGAGCACGTCGCCGGGCGTGTACTCGTCGATCAGCCGCTCGATCACGCCCTCCATCTCGTCGCGGGAGACCTCCGACATGTCGCGCCCCTCGAGGATCTCGCGGCGGTACTTGTAGACGACGCGCCGCTGCTCGTTCATCACGTCGTCGTACTCGAGCACCCGTTTGCGGATCAGGAAGTTCTGCTCCTCGACCTTCTTCTGGGCGTTCTCGACGGTCTTGGTCAGCATGCCGGCCTCGAGCGGCATCTCGTCGCCCTCCTCGTCGACCGGGCCGAGGCGATCGAGGATTTTGTAGATGCGGTCGCCGGCGAAAAGGCGGATCACGTCGTCTTCGGCGGAGAGGAAGAAACGGCTCTCGCCGGGGTCGCCCTGGCGGCCCGAGCGGCCGCGCAGCTGGTTGTCGATGCGGCGCGACTCGTGGCGCTCGGTGCCACAGATGTAGAGGCCGCCGAGCTCGCGCACATCCTCGGCCTCCGCGTCGCAGGCCGGCTTCAGATCAGCGGTCTTCGCCGCCAGCGCCTCCTCGTAATCCTCGCTGCCGGGCGCCACGCCCTTCTTCTTCAGCTCGTGGACCGCCAGCTGCTCGGGATCGCCGCCGAGCTTGATGTCGACACCGCGGCCGGCCATGTTGGTGGCGATCATCACCGCGCCCTTGCGGCCCGCCTGGGCGATCAGTTCGCCCTCTCGTTCGGCGTGCTCGGGTTTTGCGTTGAGCACCGCGTGTTCGATGCCGAGCCGCTTCAGCTCGTCCGAGAGCATCTCGGAGACCTCGACCGAGACGGTGCCGACGAGAATCGGCTGGCCCTTCTCGTGACGCTCGCTGATCGCCGTCAGGACCGCTTTCCACTTGCCGTCCTTGGTCTTGAAGATCTGGTCGTTCTGGTCGGCGCGGATCATCGGCCGGTGGGTCGGGATCTCGACCACCGGCACTTTGTAGATCTTCATGAACTCGGTCGCCTCGGTCAGCGCCGTGCCGGTCATCCCGGCGAGCTTGTCGTAGAGGCGGAAGTAGTTCTGCAGGGTGATCGTCGCCAGCGTCTGGTTCTCCTCGCCGATCGCGACGCCCTCCTTGGCCTCGACCGCCTGGTGCAGGCCCTCCGACCAGCGCCGGCCCTCGAGGATGCGGCCGGTGAACTCGTCGATGATCATCACCTGGCCTTCGATCACGGCGTAGTCGGTGTCCTTCTTGTAAAGCGCCTCGGCCTTCAGCGCCTGAACCAAGTGGTTGACGAGGGAGCCGTGCTCGCCCAGGTAGAGGTTGTCGACGCCGAGGAACTCCTCGGCCCGCTTGACCCCGCGCTCGGTCGGCGAGACGGTCTTGTGCTTCTCGTCGAATTCGTAGTCGTACTCGGCCTCGGAGGTGTCCTTGGACTCGCCTAGGGAGCGCAGCTTGTCCTTGGCCGGGACGCCATCCATCTGGCGGGCGAGGCGGGCAAAGGTGTAGTAGGTCTGGGCGGCCTGTTCGGGCGCGCCGGAGATGATCAAAGGCGTGCGCGCCTCGTCGATCAGGATGTTGTCGACCTCGTCGACGATCGCGAAGCTGTGGCCCGGCTGCACGCAGTGCTCGAGTGCGTCGGCCATGTTGTCGCGCAGGTAGTCGAAGCCGAACTCCGAGTTGGTGCCGTAGACGACGTCGCAGGCGTACTTGGTCTGCCGGGTGGCGTGGTCGTCGCCCTCCTGGACCGCGGCGACGCTGATCCCGAGCGCGTCGTAGACCGGCTTCATCCATTCCGAGTCGCGGCGGGCGAGGTAGTCGTTGACGGTGACGAGGTGGACGCTGTCGCCCTTCAGCGTGTTGAGGAAGACCGCAAGGGTGGCGGTCAGCGTCTTGCCCTCTCCCGTCTTCATCTCGGCGATCGCCCCCTCATGCAGGGCCATGCCGCCGATCAGCTGCACGTCGTAGTGGCGCTGGCCGATCGAGCGTCGCGCCGCCTCGCGGGTCAGGGCAAAGGCCTCGGGGAGCAGATCGTCGAACGACTCGCCGTCGGTGGCCCGCTTGCGCAGCTCATCGGCCTCGGTACGCAGCTCGCCGTCATCGAGCAGCTCCATCTCGGGCTCGAAGCGGTTGATCGCCTCGGCCCGCTTCTCATAGCCCTTGAACTTCCTTCCCTCGCCCACGCGCAGCGCGCGCGTGACCATGTCCCTCGCGTTCGCCATTGCTCAGAGAGTAGCGAGGGGGTGCTGCTCAGGCTGTGCGTCCGCGCATCCGCGCGACGGCCCGGCGGGTACGGGTGCGCTTACGGCGCAGCTCGCGGTGCTTCTTGACCTGGCGGCGGATGTCCTCGGCCAGCTCGTGAATCGTGTGGCCCATGCTCGGCGAGCACTCGCGGGCGCGTAGCGTGACCCCCTTCAAGCGCAGCGTCGCCTCCGCCACCTGGCTGTCGGCGATCGCCGGGTTGCGCTCCTCGTAGACCTCGACGTCGAGCGTCGCAAGCTCAGAGACCTGCTTGCCGATGCGCCGGAAGCGCTTGAGGACGTGCTCCCGCAGCTCGTCGGTGATCTCGACGTTGCGCCCACGAATCTCGATCCGCATGTGTCCTCCTCGAGTATCGGTGTGCTTCGATGCTACGCCGTCATAGGCGCCGGGTAAAGGTGATCGCGGCCACTCGGATTGCGCCGCCCTCACGCAGGGCGCGGGCACAGGCGGAGAGCGTGGCGCCGGTGGTGAGCACGTCGTCGAGAAGCAGGGTGCTGCGCGGAGCCTGGCCGCGGAGGCGCACGTGCGGCGGCTGGCCGATGCGCTCCGCCCGCCGCCTCCCCACCTGTCTGCCGCCGCCGCTGCGCGCCAGACAGGCCGAGCAGGGCAGGCCGGTCAATCCGGCAAGGACCTCGGCAAGCTCGGCGGCGGGATCGAAGCCGCGGCCGAGCGCCCGCAGCGGCGCCGTCGGCACCGGAACCAGCGTGCCGCTGAGCGCGCTCGCCGGCGCCAGCCAGGCGATGTGCTCGGCCATCGGCCGCGCCACGGGCAGCAGCCGCCGGAACTTGAGCGCCGCGACGAGATCGCGCGCCACCCCTTCGTGGGGGGCCGAGGACCAGACCCGCTCGAGGCCGGGCGGTCCGGCGCCCACCAGCGGCTCGGTCTCGGCGAGCCTGCGGGCGCAGCGGTTGCAGAGCGCCGCCTCGCGGCGACAGCCGCGCCCACACGCCGCGCAGGTGGGCGGGACGAGGGCCGAGAGGATGGCGTCGAGCGCGACCATGCCGCGATCCTCGCCAGCCGCGGCGCACGCGTGGTGCGCCAAATGTCAGGAAAGCGTCAGGGTTCGCCGACGCGACCCGCAATCGCGCCGATCAGCATCTCGCCGGCGGGAAGCTCGGTTCCGTCGAGCAGGATCGAGTCGCGCACCCAGGCGCCGTCGCCGATCTGACAGCCGTCGCCGACGATCGCCGGTCCCTGCACCCGCGCCCCGTCCCCAAACCGCACGTCGGCGCCGATCAGGGCCAGGCCCTCGACCTCGACGCCGTCCAGAGCGCTGGCAGAGCGGACGCCCTCGGCGACCTCGGGAGCGCCAGGCTCGACCGCGACCTCGCCGCGCAGGGCGTCGAGGTTTCCCTGGCGCAGCTCCTCGAGGTTGCCGATGTCGTTCCAGTAGGCCTCGATCTCGTGCGAATAGAAGGGCACGTCGTTCTCCAGCAGGGCCGGAAAGACGTCCATCGCCCAGTCGGCGAAGCCGCCGGGATCCTCGGCGCCGGCAGCCTTGCTGGTGCCAGGCGCCGGGAAGTAGTCGAAGACCTCGCGGCGGAACATGTAGATGCCGCAGTTGGCGAGGTCGGAGAGCGCTTCCGCCGGTTCGGGCTTCTCCTGAAAGCCCTGGATGCGACCGTCGGCGCCGGTGATCGCGACGCCGAACTGGGTCGTGTCCTCGACCCGCTTGGTGGCCAGGGTCGCGATCCCGCCGTGGGACTCGTGGAACTCGCGCATCGCCCCGAGGTCGATGTCGGTGAGCGCGTCGCCGGAGATGACGAGGAAGGAGTCGCCGAGGAAGCCGGCCGCGTTGCGCACCCCGCCGGAGGTGCCCAGCAGCGCCTCCTCGCGGCTGTAGGAGAGCTCGATCCCGAAGGCCGAGCCGTCGCCGAAGTGGCCCTCGATCGTCTCCGGGAACCAGTGCAGGTTGGCGATCGCCTCGGTGAAGCCGTGGCGCGCCAAGAGGCGCACGATGTGCTCCATCACCGGCCGGTTCAGGACCGGCACCATCGGCTTCGGCATCGCGTAGGTGATCGGCCGCAGGCGGGTGCCGAGGCCCGCCGCCAGCACCATCGCTCTCATCTCAGTACCGGTAGTGATCGGGCTTGTAGGGGCCCTCGACCGGAATGCCGAGGTAGGCGGCCTGCTCGTCGGACAGCTCGGTCAGGCTGACGCCCAGCGCCGCCAGGTGCAATCGCGCGACCTTCTCGTCGAGGTGCTTTGGCAGGACGGTGACGCCCTTGGCCAGGAACCCGTCCGGCTGGCCGAAGAGCTCGATCTGCGCGATCACCTGGTTGGTGAAGGAGTTCGACATCACGAAGCTCGGGTGTCCGGTCGCGTTGCCGAGATTGAGCAGGCGGCCCTCGGAGAGAAGGATGATCGAGTGGCCGTCGGGGAAGCGCCACTCATCGACCTGCGGCTTGACGTTGAGCCGCTCGGCGGGCGAGGCTTCGAGCCCGGCAACGTCGATCTCGTTGTCGAAGTGGCCGATGTTGCCGACGACCGCGTTGTGCTTCATCCGCGCCATGTGTCCGGCGGTGATGATGTCCCTGTTGCCGGTGGCGGTAATGAAGATGTCGGCCGTCTCGACGACCTCCTCCAGCGTCCTCACCTCGAAGCCCTCCATCGCCGCCTGCAGGGCGCAGATCGGGTCGATCTCGGTGACGATCACGCGGGCACCCTGCCCCCGCAGCGACTCGCTGCAGCCCTTGCCGACATCGCCGTAGCCACAGACGACGGCGACCTTGCCGCCGATCATCACGTCGGTGGCGCGGTTGATCCCATCGATCAGCGAGTGGCGGCAGCCGTAGAGGTTGTCGAACTTCGACTTGGTGACCGAGTCGTTGACGTTGATAGCCGGGAAGAGCAGATCGCCGGACTCGGCCAGCTGGTAGAGCCGGTGAACCCCCGTGGTCGTCTCCTCGGTGACCCCCCTGATCCCCGCGGCGATCCGGGTCCAGCGCTGCGGATCGGACTCGAGCGAGCGCTGCAGGGTCTGGAGCACGACGCGGAGCTCCTCGGAGTCGGCGGAGGCCGGGTCGGGGACCGCGCCCGCCTTCTCGAACTCGACGCCCTTGTGCACCAGCAGGGTGGCGTCGCCGCCATCGTCGAGGATCATGTTCGGCCCCTCGCCATCGGGCCAGAGCAGGGCCTGCTCGGTGCACCACCAGTACTCCTCGAGGGTCTCGCCTTCCCAGGCGAAGACCGGGATGCCGGCGGCGGCGATTGCGGCCGCGGCGTGGTCCTGGGTGGAGAAGATGTTGCAGCTGGCCCAGCGGACCTCGGCGCCGAGGGCGATCAGGGTCTCGATCAGCACCGCCGTCTGCACCGTCATGTGGAGCGAGCCGGTGATCCGCGCCCCCTTCAGCGGCTGTGCGGCCGCGAACTCCTCGCGGGTCTGCATCAGACCCGGCATCTCGACCTCCGCGAGGGCAATCTCCTTGCGTCCGAAGTCGGCAAGGCCGATGTCGGCGACTTTGTGGTCTGCGGTGGCGGTGGCCATCGGTTCCTTTCTCGATCTCGCGAACTGCATCAAATTCTTGGCCTGCTAGGCCAAGAATTTGATGCAGTTCGCGACTGGCGGTGTCGGTTGATGCCCGGCCAAGGATACGTGGATGCGCTCGACGGCTCAGGGGCGACCAAGGACGGCCTTGAAGTCGTCGATCGCTTCGACCGGCAGGGGATCGACGCCGCGGGCCTCGGCGAGCTCGAGCGAGACGAGGTCGCCGAGCATCGTCGCCCAGAGCAGGCGCGCGGTGCGGCTCTCGCCCTCGGTCTCGATCCAGACGACCTCAGCGCCGGCATCGGCCACCGCTTTGCCGGTGAGCTCGAAGCGGCGGCGCTCGCGCGGGTGCTGATCGGCGTCTTCAAGCAGGACGGCGATGAAGCCCTGACCCGCCCAGGCGCAGATTTCGTTGTGGTCGGCCTCGGGCAGCTCCGAGAAGAAGGCCTGCGCCTTGACGTTCTCGTTGATCTGGGTCTTCCAGCGTCGCGCGACCGGGGTCGTGAGATCGGCGCCGCAGATGACGGGAGCCGCGTCGCCGATCCATTCGGCCACCTCGCGGGCGCGAGCGCCCAGGTCCTCGCGGCGCTCGGCGAGGAACGCCGCGGCGGCCTCGATCTCGGTGCGCAGGCTGGGCGCGAGGCCGGCCAGCGCGGCGATCTCGGCGGCGGTGACCAGCATGTAGGCGACGGCGGTGCGGGGCGCCGGCAGGATGCCCGGCAGACCGATCACCGGCACATCGCTCTCACGCGCCTCGGCGACCAGCTCGCCGCCGGTGCTGGCGACGATCCGGCGGGCGCCCAAGGCCTCGGCGGCTGCGAAGCAGGCCAGGGTCTCCTCGGTGCCACCCGAATAGCTGGAGCAGAGCACCCCCCACTCCGGCGTCATCCAGCTGGGCAGCTCGTAGCCGCGGACTGTGAGCAGGGGGCGGGTGAGGCGCGCGCCGAGCGCGGCGGCGGCCAGGTCGCCGCCAATCGCCGAGCCCCCCATGCCGCAGACCGCGAGGCCGGCGGCCTCGAAGGGCTCGAGCCGCGCCGACTCGACCCGCCAGAGGGCGTCGCCGAGGTGCTCGGGGATGGCGAGGACGTCGTCGAGCATCAAGCGTGCGTGGCCAGACGGGCGGTCATCTAGGCCGAGAGCCTTTCATCCGCTCCGGCGACAGCGCCTTCGACCACCGCCCCCGCGGCGACCTCGGTGCCCGCCGAGAGGATCGAGTCGCTGACCGTGGCCCCCTCCCCCACACTGCAACCGCCGAGCAGGACCGAATCGCGCACGGTCGCGCCCTCCGCGACGCGACAGGCTGCGCCGATCACGGCCCTCGGACCGACGCTGGCGCCGGGCGAGACCTCGGCGGCGGAGTCGATCAGGAGCCCCTCGGCGGTCGGCTCGACCCGCGTCTCCACCCGTCGCTCGAGGATGTCCCAGCTGGCCTGCAGGTAGCGCTCCGGCGTGCCGATGTCCACCCAGTACCCGTCAAGCCGCAGCCCGTGCAGCCCCTCGCCGACCAGGCGAGGGAAGACGTCGCGCTCGATCGAGACCTCCTCGCCGGGCGGGATCAGGTCGAGCACCGAGCGCTCCAGCACGTACATGCCCGCGTTGATCTCGCCGGGCACCGCTTCGCCGGTCTTCTCGAGGAACTGGAGCACCGCATCCTCGGGCCCGGTGTGGACGAGCCCAAACGCCGACGAATCCTCGACCGAGTGCAGGCCGATCGTCGCGCTCGCCGCCCGCCGCTCGTGGGCGCGCAGCAGCGCGCTCAGGTCGAGGTCGGTGAGCACGTCGCCGTTGAGCGCGAGAAAGCGGTCCTCGAGTCGCTCGCCGAGCTCATCGGCGGCGAAGCGGATCGCGCCGGCGGTGCCCCGCCGCTCGGGCTCGACCGCGTAGGTGATCCTCACCCCGGCTCTCTCCTCCTCGCCGGCCAGCGCCTCTTTCAACACGCCCGGGAGGAATCCGCAGGCGAGCACGACCTCGCTCACCCCGTGCCCCGCCAGCCACTCGATCATGTAGGCGAGGAAGGGGCGGTCGACCAGCGTCAGCGCTGGCTTGGGCACGGTCTCGGTCAGCGGCCGCAGCCGCGTCCCCTCCCCCCCCACCAGGACGATCGCCTGCACCTAGCGCCCCTCGCCGGCGCATACCGGCGTCCTCGGTCGCTCGCGTGCAGAGCACGCCACGCTCCCTGCGTCCTTGGTCTGCTTGGCGAGAGCCACTAGGAAGCGGGGATAACAGGTGTTTCGACGGCACGGCCGATGCCCTCGTACTCGAAGCCGGCATCTTGGAGACGGGCGGAGTCGAGGAAGTTGCGGCCGTCGACGAGCAGCGGGCGGGCCATCTTCTCCGCCGCGGCGCGCCAGTCGAGCTCGGCGAACTCGGGCCACTCGGTGACCAGGATCGCCGCGTCGGCCTCCTCCAGCGCTGCCATCGCGGAGTCCCGGAACTCGACCCCCGCAAGAAGGTCGCGAGCCTCCGGGGTCGCCACGGGGTCGTAGGCGACGACCTCGGCACCCTCCCCTTCCAGCCGCGCCGACAGCACCAGACTCGACGCCTCGCGCATGTCGTCGGTGTCGGGCTTGAAGGCGAGCCCGAGCAGTGCGACCCGCTTGCCCACCAGCGACCCGAGGTGCTTCTGCAACTTCTGCACGACCCGCCGCTTCTGCAGCTCGTTGACTTCGATCACCGCCCCCAGCAGCTGGAAGTGGTAGCCGCTGTTGCCGGCCAGCATCTTCAGGGCGCTCACGTCCTTCGGGAAGCACGACCCCCCGTAGCCGATCCCGGCGCGCAGGAAGGCGGGGCCGATTCGCTGATCGAGACCCATGCCGCGAGCGACTTCGGCAACGTCGGCGCCGACCCTCTCGCAGACGTTGGCGATCTCGTTGACGAAGGAGATCTTGGTCGCGAGGAAGGCGTTGGAGGCGAGCTTGATCATCTCGGCGCTGGCCACGTCGGTGCGCACGATCTCGCCGCCGAGCGGCTCGTATAGGCGGGCGACCGCGTCGCCGGCCGCCTCGTCGCCGGCATCTGATCCGATCACGACCCGGTCGGGATGCAGGAAGTCCTCGACCGCGGTGCCCTCCTTGAGGAACTCTGGGCAGGAGATGTAGGAGATACCGGGGCGGTCGCGGCAGATCGAGTGGCCGGTGCCGGCGGGCACGGTGCTCTTCATCACCAGCACGTGCTCACCGGCGGCGGGCAGCTCCTCGACCACGGCCCGCACCCGCGAGAGGTCCGCGTCACCCGAGTGGGTCGGCGGGGTGTCGACGCAGACGAAGAGCAGCCGCGCCCGCTCGAGCAGCTCGGACATCTCCGTCGTGAAGGTGAGCCGCTCGGCGTTGCGGCGCAGCAGCTCGTCGAGGCCGGGCTCGTGGATGGTGATCTCACCGCGCGAGAGCGCCTCGACCTTCTCGGCGAGGATGTCGCGGGCGATCACCTCGTGACCGAGCTCGGCGAAGCAGGCCGCCGTGACCAGGCCGACCCAGCCCACCCCGATTACCCCGATCGGCTCTCTCTCTGCACTCATCGCCCTGTCTTTCCTCGCTTTCGCTTTGGGTTCGGGAGCTTCACGTCGGCCGCCCGCGCGATCCCGATCATCTGGTCGTTGGTCAGGGTATTGAGCAGGTCGTTGGAGACCCAGTAGGTGTTGCTGCCTCGATGCCAGGCCACCTGCGAGACGCGGTCGCCATCGACGTAGATGTCGTATTCGCGCCCGTTGATCGTCTTGGTCAGGCTCGGGCTGTCGAGGATCGGCGGGTCTTCCCAACCCTGGATGCCCTGCAGGCCGAAGTAGTGGATGCCGTCGGACAACGGCCACTCGATCACCATCCGGTAGGCGCCGTGACGGTTGCCGTCGGTGTCCTTGAGGTGGTAGACGCGGGGGTTCTGCACGTGTTCATAGGAGTTGTCTTCGACGTAGTAGGCGCCGGACGGCAGCCGCGTCGGGTAGAAGATGGGAAAGCCAGAGCTGACCTTGCGCGCAACCGCCTTCGCCTCCTCTTCGCCCGCTTCCCGGTCGTGCACCAGGCCGTCGCTGCCGGGCGGCTTGGTCGGCCCGAGATGCGGCTTCTGCTTCTTCGTCTTCCCCTTCTTCCCGTGCTTCCCCTTGCCACCATGGCCTTCGGAGCTGAACTCTTCCAGCGAGCCACGCGGGCCACTGCTCGCTTCGATGCCGAGGAACTTGTTGACGGCTTCGTGGATCGCTTCGGGCGAGGCGTACACGTAGCTCGGCCCCAATTCGGCCGGGAAGTGGACCTCGTTGATCGCCGCGTTGCGCGAGGAGACGAAGAGCTTCAGCACGTCGAGCATCGTTTCCTTGTCGTTGATGTCAGACGTCGTGTATTCGGTGAAGATGTCGATCAGATCGTTGCGGTCGAGGACCAGGTCGCTGATCGGCACCCGCTCGCGAGCCGCGCTGAGGAAGTCCTGTTGGCGGGCGGAGCGGACGATGTCGGTGTCGGTGTGGCGGTAGCGCACGTACTCCAGCGCCTTCTTGCCGCAGAGCAGCTGATAGCCGGGCTGGACGTTGATTTCCGAATACTGTTCGGAGGGCGGCACGCCGACGTTGGAGTGGTAGTAGCGGCGGTCGACGTCGACGTAGACGCAATTGATCGCGTCGACCGCCCGCACGAAGCCGAGGTAGTCGACGTTGACCACGTGGTTGATCGGCAGGCCGGTCAGTTCCTTCACCACCCGCAGGGTCAGCTTCGGCCCCCCGTAGGCGTAGGCGGCGTTGAACTTGTTGACGCCGACACCGGGGATTTCGACCTTGAGGTCGCGGGGGATCGACATCAGCGCGATCGCGTTGCGGTCGGGATCGAGCCGCAGGAGAATCGTGGTGTCTGAGCGACCGGTGTCTTCCGGTTCGTTGGCCCGCTTGTCGGAGCCGATGATCAGGATGTTCTCCGGTTCGCCGCCGTGCGTCTGAGCGAGGAAGCGGGCGACTTTGCTCTGCAGCCTGTTGTTGTGCGAGAGCGCGTGGGCGATGCTGTCGATATAGCGCAGGATCACCGTCGAGGTCACCGCCGCTGTGACGATCACGATCACGAGTGAGCCGAGGGTGAAGCGCCACCAAAAGCGCTTCGGCTTCGGCGCCGGCTCGTGGTCGCCCTCGGGCGGCGGCTTGCCCAGTCCTGCCTCAGCCATCCCGACTCAGGCCTCGAGGCGCGCGGGAAGCGAGCGCAGGAACGTTTCCAGGGTCTGCCGGTAGCAGTGCAGAGAGGGGACCGAGACCCACTCGCGCGGGCCGTGATGGCCTTCGCCGAGCGGCCCGAACTCGACCGCCGGCACCCCAACCCGCAGGAAGGAGACCGCGTCGGAGGCCCCGTCGCGGCCGACGCTGGTCGGCTCCCCTTCGTGGTGCGCCGCCACCGCGTCGCGCAGGGCGCGCACGTAGGGCAGCGAGCGGTCGATCACCGCCGGCGGCCGTGTCAGCAGCTGCTCCACCTCCGCGCCGATCCCCTCGACCTGAGCCAGCAGCTCGGCCGGGTCCTGGTCGGGTAGGTAGCGGATGTCGACGTCGATGGCGCATCGGTCGGGCACCTTGTTGAGCGCGTCGCCGCCCACGATCCTGCCCAGGTTGATCGAGGGGCGGTCGAACAGCTCCGAGCTGTGCCGAGCGAACGGTAGCGACTCGATGCTGCGGAAAACGTCGATCGCCCGCAGAACGGCGTTTTCACCGAGCCAAGGGGTCGCCCCGTGGGCGGCCGTGCCGGCGACGTGCACGCGCAGCGCCAGCACGCCCTTCGCCTCGACCCCGATGTGCAGGTCGGTCGGCTCGCCGGTGATCGCGAAGTCGCCGAGGAAGCCGCCGTCCACCAGATGGTCGGAGCCGCGGTCGGACTCCTCCTCGGACTCCTCGTCACCGACGATCCCCAGGCGCACCCGCACCGCGTCCTGGTCGCGCATCGCCGCTGTGACCAGCAGCATCGCCGCCAGCCCGCCCTTCATGTCGTAGGTGCCGCGCCCATAGAGCCGGTCCCCCTCGACCCGCGGCTCGAATTGCCCGGCCTGCGCCGGCACGACGTCGATGTGCCCGTGCAGAACTACGGTCGGCGCGTCCTTGGGCCCGACTTCGGCCTTCAGAACCGGCAGTCCCCGCACCTCATCGCTCTCGACCTGGATCCCGCGGGAGTCCAGCCACCCTTCGATGAACCCAGCGGCTTCCAGCACCCCGTCTGGCTCGGCGCTGTCGTAGCTGACCAGTCGCGAGACCAGCGCGACGAGCTCATCGCTCATCGGCGATCCCGGCCCGGCCATTGCCCTCGAACATCCATGCCCGGACGGTATTTGAATCGGGAAAGGGCCGAGTGGTCGATTTGCCCCCGTATGCGTGGGTCAATCGACCACTCGGCACATGGAATCGCCCGGCTAGCGAGCGGAGACCGTAACCCCGGAGCGCCCGGCGGCAACCTGCCGAGGCGTCCCGTGCGTTGACCTAGCCGCCGCCACGGTGTCGCAGCCGTATTCGAACGCTTCGCCGCTGAGGCGGTTGACTTCGCCTTCGGCGTTGGCGAGTTCCGCTTCCGCGTTGGCTTTGCCGGCTTTGCCGATGCCTTTGAGGCCGAGCCACTCGTGGTCGTCGCCGACCGCGCCCTGCCATTTGCCGAGCTGTTCGTTGATGCGGGTGCAGGGGCTGACGCCACCTTCGGTGAAGTTGCCGTGGGTGAAGACGTGGCCACCGACGACGATCGTGTGCCACTGGGCCTGCGATGCGGCGGGCGCCGCCAGCGTGAAAGCGAGGCTGGCGGTCGTGACAAGAGCAACGAGTGCTGGGCGGATCTTGGTGCTGAACATTGGTGCCTCCTTGGTGGAATTGATTGGTGGGACCACCTTCGCCTCCAATCAAGCCGCCGAGTAGCCACCCCAGGGGTGAAGATCACCCACCCTGAGCGCGCCAGATGACCTGCGCCGGACTGCCGCGACGCTAGGCCTGGGCGATTGCCAGAAACGCCTCGGCCCGGTCGCGGTCCTTCTCGGCCCGCGCGTGGGCGCCGCTGCCCTCCTCGGACTCCGAGAGCCGCTGCTCGGCGTCGGCCAGCTGCTCTTTGAGCGTCGTCGCGTCGAGCTCGTCGGGGTCGAGCGCCTCCTCGACCAGCAGCTTGGCCTGGTTGCCGAAGACCTGCAGCCAGCCGTGCGCCTGCGCGTAGCGCACGGTCTCCCCGCCATCGCCACGAATCAGGCGCAGCTCGGCCGGCTTCAGCGCCGCCAGCAGCGGAGCGTGGTTGGCGAGGATGCCGAGCTCGCCGACCGCGGTGCGGGTCGAGACCTGGCGCACTTCGCCGGTGAAGACCTCCCCCTCCGGGGTGAGGACCTCGACGTCGACCATGTGCTCTGCCGCCATCGTCCCCCCTAGGCGGCCGCAGCCGCCTCCTTGTCAGCGGTGACCTGGTCGATGCCGCCCTTCATGTAGAAGGCGCCCTCGGGCCGATCGTCGTGCTCGCCGTCGAGGATCTCGCGGAAGCCGCGCACCGTGTCGGCAACCGGCACGTACTCGCCGGAGCGGCCGGTGAACTGCTCGGCAACGAAGAACGGCTGCGAGAGGAAGCGCTCGATCTTGCGGGCCCGGGAGACCGTCTGCTTGTCCTCGTCGGAGAGCTCGTCGATGCCGAGGATCGCGATGATGTCCTGCAGCTCCTTGTAGCGCTGCAGCACCTCCTGCACCTCGGTCGCCGTGCGGTAGTGCTCCTCGCCGACCACGTCGGGCTTGAGGATCGTCGAGGTCGAGTCGAGCGGGTCGACCGCCGGGTAGATGCCTTTCTCCGAGATCGCCCGGGAAAGCGTCGTGGTCGCATTCAGGTGGGCGAACACCGATGCCGGAGCCGGGTCGGTGAGATCGTCCGCGGGCACGTACACCGCCTGGATGGAGGTGATGGAGCCCTTCTTGGTGGAGGTGATGCGT
>CAZQET010000418.1:0-3433 GCA_964591825.1 uncultured Conexibacteraceae bacterium | reverse complement strand
GTTGGTGTCGACCAGGCCGATGATCGGGATTCGCAGCCGGGCCGCCTCGTGCACCGCGATCTCCTCGGTTTTGAGGTCGGTGACGAAAACCGCATCGGGCAGCCGGTCCATGTCGCGCACGCCGCCGAGGTTGAACTCGAGCTTGGCGAGTTCGGCCTGCATCCCCATCCGCTCCTTGGTCGGGAGCAGGTCCAGCTTGCCCTCGTCGCGCCAGTCGGTGAGCTCGTGCAGGCGGGCGATCCGCGCCGACATCGTGTTGAAGTTGGTCAGCAGGCCGCCCAGCCAGCGCTGGTTGACGTAGGGCATCTTGCAGCGGTCGGCCCATTCCTTGACCGCGCTCCGCGCCTGCTTCTTGGTGCCGACGAAGAGCACCGTTCCGCCGCCGCTGGACAGCTCGCCGGCGAAGCGGCGCGCGTTCTCCAGCAGGGTCTCGGTCTGGACGAGGTCGATGATGTGGATCCCGTCCAGCTCGCCGAAGATGTAGCGGCGCATGTTCGGGTTCCAACGACGCGTCTGGTGACCGAAGTGGACTCCGGCCTCCAGCAGCTCTTTGAGGCCTGCCTCTGGCATGGGTGAAGCTCCTTGTGTAGATGGTGCTGTCCCGCCGCCCTCCCGGGACCCGGCACGAGGCCGGTCAGGATCCGGTTCGGCTACGACGGGGGTCGATTTCCGAGCCGAGGGATTGTAGAGGGGAGTCGGCGTTCAGGCGGCGTCGCTGGCCAGCTCGAGGGCGGCGTTCAGGTCGGCCGGCAGCTCGGACTCGAAGCCGAGCCCCTCACCGCTCACCGGGTGGGTGAAGGCGAGGCGATGGGCGTGCAGGAACTGTCTTCGCAGACCGTGCTTCTCGCGGCCGCCGTAGGTCGGGTCGCCTGCCAACGGGTGGCCGATCGCAGCGAAATGAGCGCGGATCTGGTGGGTGCGACCGGTCTCCAGGCGCACCTCGAGGTAGGTGTCGGCGGGCAGCAGCTCGATCACCTCGAAGTGGGTTCGCGCCTGGCGCGAGGCGGCTCCGGAGACAGCCATCCGGTGGCGCTGCCGCGCCGCCCTACCGATCGGCGCGTCGATCGTCCCGGTTCGTGAGGCAAGATGCCCTTCGGCGAGAGCCAGGTAGACGCGCTCGACCTCCCGCCGACGCACCTGCTCCTGCAGCGCGGCGTGCGCCTCGTCGGTGCGGGCGACCACGAGCAGGCCGCTGGTGCCCTTGTCGAGCCGGTGGACGATCCCCGGACGCTCCGCATCCTCCCCACCGCCGAGCAGCTCGCCAAGCTCGCCGACCAGGGTTGGGCCGCGGTGCGAGGGCGCCGGGTGGACCACCAGCCCAGCGGGCTTGTCGACCACGGCCAGGGCCTCGTCGGCGAAGACGATCCGCACCGGCCCGCTCACCCCCAACCCCCACCGTTCCGGTGCGACTTATGTACCTCTGGGGTCCAAAAAACGCACCGGAAGGTCATTGGGCCTCGCGTAGGTAGGAGAAGGCGAGGGTGAGGATGCCGAGGGTGACGGCGACGTCGGCGAGATTGAAGGCGGGCCAGCTGCCGATCACGATGTAGTCGGTGACCGCATCGGCGCGAATGCGGTCGGCGAGGTTGCCGAGGGCGCCGCCAGCGAGCAGGCCGGCCGCGATCCACATCCCCTGCCGGGTCGGGTCGCGTGAGAAGAGATAGCCCACCACACCCAGAGCCAACGCCGTGACGAAGACGAGCCGCACACCCCCGCCGCTTGCCAAACCAAAGGCGACGCCGCTGTTGTGCGAGAGGGTGAGTTCGACCGGTCCGAGCACGTGAACCTCTTCGCCGGGGAAGAGGTTGGCGTCGATCGCCGCCTTGGCGGCCTGGTCGAGGACGACGACCAGGCCGGCGAGGGCGCCGGCGAGGCGCCAGGCGCGGGCGCGGCTCACCCTTCGATCAGGCCGACGACGATCGCCCGCGCAATGAAGAGCACGATCACGGCCAGGAGTGGACTCAGGTCGAGGGCGAAGCCACCACCCCCGAGCGGCGGCAGGAAGCGCCGGAAGAGGGTGATGTACGGGTCGGTGGTCTCTTTGACGAAGTCGAGTGTCGCCCGCAGCGCCCGGTTGTAGGGCATGCGGGGGATCCAGGAGCTGAGAATGTTGAGGAAGATGAGGATCGTGTAGACGAGGAAGAGCGCGCTGACGTAGTCGGCGACGTCGTAGCGGGTGATCGCCAGCGGCGGGCTCATCCACGCATCCTCTCCAGCGAGGCGCGCACGGCGGCTTCGAAGCCCGCCCGCACTCCTTCCCGGTCGAGCGCCTCGAGCCCGGCCTCGGTGCTGCCGCCCGGCGAGGCGACCATCCTGCGCACGTCGCCGGGATGCCGGACCCGCAGCAGCTCCGCCGTGCCCAGAGTGGTCTCGACGGTCAGCTCGCGCGCCAGCCGCTGCTCGAGCCCATCGGCCGCCCCCGCGTCGGCGATCGCCTCGACCGCCAGGGCGAGGTAGGCGGGCGCGCACCCCATCACCGCCGTCGCCGCGTCGAACTGGTCGTCCGGCAGCTCGACCACGTGCCCCAGCCCCTCCAGCATCGCTCGCACTCCGGCATGCCCCGAACCGGTCACGCAGAGCACGCCCCTGCGCACCTCCACCCCAACGTTGGGCATCACTCGAATCACGTCGGATCCCGGAAAGGCGCCTTCCAGGGCCGCCAGTGACGTGGCCCCCAGCAGCGAAACGACGACGCCCGGAGCCCCAAGCTCGGTTGCCGCCGCCTCCAGCATCGCTGGCTTCACCGCCAGGACTACGACATCGGCCCGCTCGCCGAGCTCGCGGTTGGGCACCGCCTCCCCGTCGAGCTCCGCCGCCAGCTCCGCAGCCCGCCCCGATCCACTGTCCGAGAAGAGCATCCCATCGACCCGCCCCCGCAAGCCACGAGCCATCGCCGCCGCCATATTCCCGGACCCACAGAAGCCAACGATCACGCCGGCAAGCCTATCTGTGCAGTCCCAGCGAAACGTCGGGCGGGTGGCGTTGGGTCAGGGGGTCGAGGACAGCCCGTGGACTGCCCGCAGGCCCCCAGACCCAACGACAGGACCCGCCCGCCAATCCGCTAGGACTGGTTGAAGAAGCCTTTGTCGAGCAGACGAGCCTTCTCCTCGGCCGAAACCTCCACGTTCCGCGGCGTCAGCAAGAAGATCTTCTCGGCGATCCGCTGCATGCCGCCGTCGAGCGCGTAGGTGAGGCCGGAGCAGAAGTCGATCATCCGCTTCGAGAGGTCGTGGTCGGCGGTCTGCAGGTTGAGGATCACCGGCACCGAGCGTTTGTACTGGTCGGCGACCTGCTGGGCGTCGTTGAAGCTTCTCGGCAGGACGAGGTGCACCTTGACATTCGGCGACGCGAGGCTCTCGACACCCCGCAGCCGCCGCGGCTCGGCAGCCTGGCGCTGCTGCGGCGTCGGCCGCAGGACGCTCGTTCTCGCGGT
>CAZQET010000417.1:0-7805 GCA_964591825.1 uncultured Conexibacteraceae bacterium | reverse complement strand
CTCCTGCAGCGCCGCCGTGCCGGCCCGGGCGAGGCGTCCCGGCCGCTGCGGCCTGCCCGCAGCCGCTCGGCTTGCCTCGTGCTCGGTGAGCACCCGCGGGACGTCCGCCGGATAGCGCAATGCCGACATCGCGCTGTGCTCAACCGCGATCACGTCGAAGCGCTTCTCGCCAATCGCCCGGTCGAGCAGCGGTTGCACGCCGGCCGTCAGGCTGACCACGCTGAATGGCCAGCGCCGGCGCAGCCAGGTCGATGCCAGGCTCAGCCGCACGGCCCAGCGCCGCGCCGCCGAGGCGGAGCGGCGCCGATCGGCGAAGCGCGCGTCGACGCCCGTCTCACGCAGCGCCGCCACGGCCTCCGCCTGTCCGGGCAGCTCGCCGAAGGTCCCGATCACGGTCACCTCGTGCCGCTCCGCCAAGCCGAGCAGCTCGGTGTGCAGCAGCTTCGGGATCGCTCCAAGACCATCGGCCTGGGGCGCCATCGGGACGACGAGGAGGATCTTCATGCGTGCTGGGCTCGCCGCGCGGCGCTCAGTCGTCCGGGGCTCGCTCCGGGGCGACCATCTCTTCGTAGGCCCGCTCGAACCTCGGCAGCACCGAGTCGGCGACGAAGTCGGCGGCGCGCTCCGCCGCGGCGCGGCCCAGCGCCTCGCGCCGCCCTGGGTCGTCGATCAGCCCTTCCATCGCCTGCTGCAGGGCCTCCACGTCGCCCTGCGGCACCAGCACGCCGTTGCTCTCGTCGAGCATGTCCGTGTGGCCACCGATGCTGGTGCCGATCACCGGGCGACCGCGCAGCATTCCCTCGACCACGGTCGAGCCCAGCGGCTCGGGCCAGAGCGATGGCATCACGCCGAACATCGCCCGGTCCCAGGCGGCCATCACCGCCTCGTGCGGCACGTCAGTGAGGATCACCGCCTCGGCCGGGAACTCGGCCGGCGAGTCCCGCTCGTAGGTACCCATGAGAACCAGCGGCGGCGGGTCGGTCAGTCGCCCGTAGGCGTCGAAGAGCGTCTCCAGCCCCTTCACCTTGCGAAACGCGCCGACGAAGAGGATGAAGGGCTTCGCGGGGAGCCGATCGAGCCAGCGAGTCAGCTCGTCGCCCGCGGCGATTGGCTCGAGCGGCGCCTCCGTCTGGAAGCTCGGGATCGTCACCTCGAACAGGCGCCGGTCCTCGCCGCTCTTGCCCAGCTGCCGCGCGGTGACCTCCTGGACGTAGGTGCTGATGCTGTGCAGGCCGGTCATCTTCCGCTTCAGCAGCGGCTTGGAGAGGTAGACGCCGAGTGCCGCGAACCAGCCCTTCGGGGCCCCGTAGTAGTCGCCCGCACAGGCCATGCACTTGAGTGGGCTGGGCCCCGAGCAGGGCGCTTCCCTGCGCAGCAGGGTGCGCGTCGCACAGAAGTACCCGTAGTCGCGGGCCGAGACGAGCAGCGGGATGCGTCGCCGTCCCAGCGCCGCGGCAACCGAGAAGGTCATCCAGCCGTAGGAATGGATGAGCTCAGGCTCGAACTCGGCGAGCAGCCTGCGCAGGCTGAGGATGGTCACCGGGTCCGGGAAGGGGGGCTGGTGGCGCTGGCCCTTGTCGCGGACGAGCGCCGGTATGGCGGTGCGGATCTGGCGGACGCGGTGGATCACGACGCCGCCGTCTTCCGTCTCGGTGGCGGGCAGGCCGCCGTGCCAGGGAGTGACCACGACGACCTCGTGGCCCCGGGCCTGCATCGCCTCGGCCAGCAGCCGAGCCTGCCGGTGCGCGCCGCCGATGAACGGGGGGAAGTGGTCGGTCGCCAGCAGAACCCGCATCTCAGCCTCCCACCGGCGCCGGGTCGTCGCGATCGCCCTGCAGCCGGCCCAGGGTCTGGTTGAGGCTCCTGCGCCGCTCGGGGAAGAGGAAGAGCTCGGCCAGTCGGCCGGCGAGCGGTCGGGGCGCAATCGCCATCGCCGCGAACCAGGCGACGAACATCGCCTTCATCGCCGCCGAGATGTTCGAGCGCCGGCGCGTCGCCCGCAGGGAATCGAGCAGCAGGCTGGACGCAGAGTCGCTCGGGATCGGGTGGCGGGGCCGGTCGAGGCGCAGCGATATCAAGCGGTTGGCCAGGTCGGCGAGCGAGAGGATCGCCTCGGGGTGCGGCAGGGCGAGCTCGTTCGCGAGAGCGAGAAGGGCCTTCGAGGTGGCGTGGGTGCGGTCGATCGCCTTGCGGACGTGGTCGAGCGACAGCGCTGCGCTCTGCGGCTCGTAGCTGTTGCGACCGTGGACGCGGTAGGAGGCCGTGACCTCCTCCAGCGAGACGATCGGGCCGAGCAGAGCCGTCAGATGGACGAGGTACCAGTCGGCGCCGCTCACCGGGTAGTCCTTCTCGGGGATCGGGAAGATCCGGCGCAGCTGCCCGAGCCGGTAGGCATTGGCGCTCATCGCCATCCAGGGGATGTCGAAGGGGAAGGCGAGCTCGGCCTGGCGCATGTCGCCCTGCGGCATCGGCAGGTGCGGCGCCGGCTTGATCGCGCCAGTCGGACGGCCCTCGGCGTCGATCACGTCCATGCGGAACTGAACCTTAGCGACGGCCTCCTCAGCCGCGAAGACCTTCGCGACGCGGGCGGCGGCCTCGGGGTGGAGCACGTCGTCGGCGTCGAGGAACATCACGACGTCACCATTGCAGCGCTCGATGCCGACGTTCAGAGCCGAGGCCTGTCCGCCATTCTTCTTGAGCACCACGGTGAGCCTGTCCTCGTAGCGGCGCAGCACCTGGCGCGAGTCGTCGGTAGACCCATCGTCGACAACGGTCACCCGCACCTTGTCGTGGGTCTGGGCGAGAGCGCTCTCGATCGCGACCGGCAGGAACGTTCCGTAGTTGCAGTTGTCGATGACTATGTCGACCGCAAGCTCCGCCCCGGGCGCGCCCCTCACGGCAGTTCTCCCGGCGCGGTCAGCCATCCCCTGACCCGGCGGTAGATCTTGTAGGGCTGGTCGTGGCGCAGGAGGATTGCGGTCACCGGCACGGCGGCGCCCGTCGCTCCCGCAGCCGGGCCGACGCGGATCACGCGAGCTTCGCCCGGCGCCAGCTCGAAGCTGCGGTGGATCACCTGAGGCGTCGCGCCGGCGGCGCCGATCTTCACCCGCAGGTCGAACCTGGTCGCCCGCTGCTCGTCGCTGCGGACGCCGACCTTCGCTTCGGTGTGCCGGGACCCCGGCGCGGGGAGCAGCCAGAGCTGGGTGTAGCCGCGGGCGTTGCTTGCCGGCAGAGTCGTCATCGCCAGGACGATCGCGGCGACTCCGAGCAGCAGGCCGCCCGCCGCGAGCCATGCGTCGCGACGCGCTACGCGCGGTGGGCGCCAGGCGCCCCGAGCTGTGCCGGGTGCCCGTCGCAGGGCCGCGAGCCGGCAGGCGCCCAGCGTGACGAGCGTGAGGAGCAGTGCCCATGGGAGGGGCGCCAGGCCGCCGGGAAGGTAGTTGAGGAGGAGGCCGCCGAGGACGAGCGTGATCAGGCTGAGCGCGAGGCTGAGCGGCAGCAGGTGGGATCGGTCGAGCCGGCGCTCGGCGAAGATCGCGACGGCGATCGCGTAGCCGGGCAGCAACAGGGTGAGCGGCGCCGCGAAGAGGAGGCTGAGCGCGGTGAGTGGCACCAGCAGGCCGAGCACGGCGCAGGCGACCGCGCCCCAGACGACCAGCCGCAGGTCGCGATGCCCCCTCATCGTTTGCCCCCGAGGTCGAAGACGGCGATCGCGCCGTTCGAGTAGATGCGCGAGACGCCGGGCACCCCTTCGAACTTCGTCACGGTCGCCTTCGGTAGGTATTCGCCTTCGCCAGGCTTGCCTTCTGGAGAGAAGAAGTAGCCGCGCGTCCCGTCGCCGCTGGTCGGCCGCCGGTCGATGACCACGTAGCGGAG
Organism: uncultured Conexibacteraceae bacterium; assembly: GCA_964591825.1. Classification (GTDB taxonomy): domain Bacteria; phylum Actinomycetota; class Thermoleophilia; order Solirubrobacterales; family 70-9; genus VRUE01. Next base: position 3,929 of record CAZQET010000417.1, on the reverse strand, counting down.
GTGGTTGTGGCGCAGCAGCGGCAGCTGCCAGCCTTCGAGGAGGGGTTCTTCGACGACGTCGACGACGTCGGGAGACTGGCCGGAGAGGGCGGTCTGCTCGCCGGGCACGAGCAGCAGGCGAGCGTCGGCGACCGGGGCGGCGAAGCGACCGTCGTCGATGTTCTGGCGGGCCCATTCGGCAAGGCCGAGCGGCGGCGAGACGATCGTGCGGCCTTCCGCCCTGGCGCGCATCGGCGAGGCGAGCTGGGCGTCCCAGGGCCAGCCCGAGATCGCGCCGCCGACCAGCACCACGCCGAGCAGGCCGGTGAGGACAGCCCGGCCCAGCCACGGGCGGCCGCGCGGGCGCCAGGTCTCGAGGCCGACCCCGGCGAGGATGAAGGCCAGGCCGATGAAGAGGAACTCGCTGGCGCGGTTACCGGTCTCCCAGGCGGCCGGTGCCAGGCGCAGGGCAAGCGTCCCGAAGAAGCCGAGCGCGGCGAGCGCGAAGATGATCGCGAACGGCTGCCGGCGGTAGCGGCGCCAGGCGCGCGCCAGCCCCACCGGAAGCCCGACCGTGAGGATCGCCACCGCGAGCAGGGCGACCAGGCGCGCCCCGATCGGAGTGACGGCCGTGACCGGTCCCCTGCCCTGGAAGAGGCCGCGGGGCGGCGCTTCTCCCGAGGCCGTGTTGAGCACGGATTCGAACGCTTCGCTGAGCACCGGGGAGAGGTAGCCGATCGTCGAGTGCGCGGCGAGCAGCAGCCAGCCGACGGCCAGCAGCGCGGCCAGGACCGCGAAGCGCCACGGGTTGCGCCAGTCCCAGGAGCGCCGTATCAGCCAGTCGGCGAGCGCCAGCGCGGCCAGCAGGGCGACGAGCGCGTATGAGGTCAGGTGATGGGTGATGACGATCGCCACGGTGCCGAGCACGACCGGCGCCGCCCAGTCGCGGGCCCAGCGGCGCAGCGACGCTTCGTGCTCGGCGAGCGCCATCATCACCACGACGAGCAGCGGCAGGGCCAGCGACTCGTAGGAGAACTGGGCTCCCCAGAAGAGGAAGTTGAAGTTGCCCGTGTAGATGGCGACGCCGAGCCCGGCCGTGCGGGGCGAGCCGCTGAGGCGACTGAAGAGCAGGAACATCGCCGCGACGAGCGAGACCCGGGCGACGCCGACGACGATGACTCCGGCCCAGTAGCTGGAGAGCCCGGTGATCGACATCAGGGCGCTGGTGGCGCCCTCCAGGCCCGGGTAGTACGGGGTGACTTTGATGATCGGGTTGTGGTGGAAGAGATGGTGGCTCTGAGCTATCCGGTTCGCGTTGAAGGCGTGGACGAGCTCGTCAGAGAAGGTGAAGAGGGGCGCGTCGCGGACCACCTTGACCGCGTAGAGCGAGAGGCCGAGCAGGCAGACGAGCGCCAATCGCTCCCCCGGGCTGGCCTCGCGCGAGGTGAGCCGGTAGAAGATCGGCAGGGCGATCAGCAGCAGCCCCGCCCAGTAGATCAGTGGTGAGGGCGCCAGGGTGGCCCGCGAGAGGGCGTTGGCCAGCGAGCAGACGAGCAGCCCCGCGCCGGAGCTCAGCGCCAGCGGCGCGAACCAGCCGGTCTTCAGAGCGGGGCGGGCAGCCATGGGAGCTGCCCGGTACTCAAGCAGCAGAGGCGGCGGCCTTCGTCTTCTGCGACTGGCCCTCGGCAGCCGTTCGCTCGTGGTGGATGCCGCGACGACGGCGAGCCTCGCCGACGATCGTGCCGAGCACCCGGAAGCCGTCGCGGAACGTCTTCAGGTTGCTCTGCCCGGAGATGCGGTCGAGCTCGTAGCTCGGCACCTCGGTGATCTTCATCCCGGCGCCGGCGATGCGTAGGTTGATCAGCGTCTCGACCTCGAAGCCGGGCACGTCGAGCGAGATGAACGGCAGGCAGCGCGCCCAGAAGGCGTTGTAGCCGTAGCAGAGGTCGGTGAAGTGGGTGCCGTGCAGGAGGTTGGCGGTGCCGCTGAGCACGCTGTTGCCGAGGCTGCGCAGGCGGGTGATGTCGGTGCTGCCGCCGCCCGGCAGGAAGCGCGAGCCCTTGGCGAAGTCAGCGCCGGCCTCGAGCGCCGCGACGAAGCGCGGGATCTCGGCCGGGTCGGCGGAGCCGTCGGCGTCCAGCATGACGACGAGGTTGCCGGTCACGGCGGCGAAGCCGGTGCGGAAGGCGTCACCCTTGCCGCGGCCGCTCTGCACCAGCACGCGGATGTCGGGCCGCGCCTGGCGCGCGGCCCCGATCGTGTCGTCGGTCGAGTTGCCGTCGACGAGGATCACCTCGTGAAGGCCCTCGGGCAGCTGCTCGAGCACGTGGCCGATGTTCTTCGCCTCGTTCATCGCCGGCACGACGACGCTGACCTTCGTCTTGCGGCCGTGGCGCCGGTCGGGGCCGGTGTAGGGGACGGCTTTGCGCGTGGCCAGCGCCTCGACGTCGATCAGCGGCACGCCGCCCACCTGGCTCGGCGTCGCCGCCGGCGCCTCGAGCAGGTCCAGCGGCCGCGGCAGCAGGCTGACCGGGACGCCGATCGACTTGAAGGCGCGCACGAGGTCGAGCAGGGCTTCGTCGTCGGCGTGCTGGGAGCCAATCACGACGCGGTCGGCCTGGTAGCGGTCGACGATCTCCAGCGCGGCAACGCGGTCGGCGGGGTTGGAGCGGTCCTCGAAGGGGGCGACCGTGCAGACGACGGTGGCGTAGCGGCGCAGCGGCTCGTAGGCCTTCAGCCTCTCGGCCGTCGGCTCGTCCCCGACCAGCACCCAGCGCTCGACCCGGTCGAGGCGGTTGCGAAGCGGCGCGCTGAGGCTGCGCCCGGCGGTATCGAGGACGGCGAAGGTGAGCCAGAGCGCCAGCTGGTAGCCACCGTCGAGGGGGGTGATCAGCGAGGTGGCCCAGGCGAAGACGGCGGCGAGCAGCAGCCGGATCACCGGCCAAGCCATGCCCTCCTCGCTGCTGAGGCCGCTGCGCGAAGCGTTGGCGCCGTAGACGCCGAGCAGGCCGTTGAGGAAGACGAGCAGCAGCGGGGCGATCGGGAAGGCGGGGAAGACCGCGACGCCGGCGATCAGCGCGATCGCGGCCAGCGCGACCGAGGAGGAGGCGAGGTCGACCGCGGGCGGCAGCCACCAACCGAGGCCGCGACGGGCCTGCGGCAGGCTGCCGAGAGTGGGTCGATCCTGGACGAGAGCGCCGCGACGCGCTTCCGCGGCAGGAAAGCCACTTTCTATGGAGAGGTCGGTCGAGCTTTGCATGATTGGGAGGGTTACCTTTTTTTAGGGAGATTTCTCGATGTTTTTTGGCATTGGACCGGGAAATTCCGGGTCAATCTCCCTATCGGCAGGGCTTTCCGTCCACGTTAGCGCGGAACGGAAAATGCATGGAGGAAATCGGGTTACGTTGAAGACGGTCGAGCCGGTTCACTGTCAGGGTGTGGCGGGGGGGTCCGCCCGTTCACCGAAGCAGAGCTAGAAGCCGTAAGTCTCGGCCAGCTCAGGGTCCTTGGCGGCCAGCATTTCCGCCAGCTCGACCATCACCTTGCATTGCTTCCAGGTGGCGTCGTCCTGCATCTTGCCGTCGATCATGTGGACGCCGGCGCCGTCGGGGATCGCCTCCAGCACCTTCTTCGCGAACCTGACCTCCTCAGCCGGCGGGCTGAAGACCTTCTTGGCGATGTCTATCTGCACCGGGTGCAGCGACCAGGCGCCGACGCAGCCCATCAGGAAGGCGGCGCGGAACTGGGTCTCGCAGCCGGCCGTGTCCTTGATGTCGCCGAAGGGGCCATAGAAGGGGAGGATGCCGGTCGCCGCGCAGGCGTCGACCATGCGGGCGATCGAGTAGTGCCACGGGTCCTGCTGGTAGCTCGGGCGGGGAGCGTCCGGGTTCTCCGGGTCGGGGTCCGCGATCGTGCGGTAGCCGGGGTGGCCGCCGCCCACGCGGGTCGTC
>CAZQET010000416.1:0-23730 GCA_964591825.1 uncultured Conexibacteraceae bacterium | reverse complement strand
GACCGACTACAGGCGACGCTCTCGGAGGTTCGCTCGCGGGGGAAGCTGAGCGAGGCCGACGTCGATGCGGCGATGCGCGAGATCCGCCTCGCGCTGCTTGAGGCGGACGTCAACTTCAAGGTCGTCAAATCCTTCACCAAGACGCTGAAGGAGCGCTGCCTCGGCGCCGAGGTGCTCGAGAGTCTCGATCCCGGCCAACAGGTGGTCAAGATCGTCAACGAGGAGCTGGCCGAGTTGATGGGCGGGACCGGTGCCGAGCTCGCCTTCGCGAGCAGCGGGCCGACCGTGATCCTGATGGCCGGCCTACAGGGCTCGGGCAAGACCACGGCCTGCGCCAAGCTGGCCCGCTTCCTGCACGAGAACGGCAAGCGCGACGTCGCCCTCGCTGCCTGCGACGTCTACCGCCCGGCCGCGGTCGACCAGCTGGTCACCGTCGGCGGTCGCGTCGGTGCCCACGTCTACGAGAAAGGCACCGACGCCGACCCGGTCGAGATCGCCGCCTGGGCGCTCGAGCGGGCCAAGGCGGAGCGGCGAGACGTGCTGATCGTCGATACCGCCGGCCGGCTGCACGTCGACGCCGATCTGATGGAGGAGCTGGCGAAGATCCACCAGCGGATCCAGCCTCACGACGTGCTGCTGGTCGTTGACGCGATGACCGGCCAGGACGCGGTCGGCGTCGCCGAATCCTTTGCCGAGGCAGCGGAGTTCGACGGCGTCGTGATGTCGAAGCTCGACGGCGACGCCCGCGGCGGCGCTGCGCTCTCGGTCAAGGCGGTGACCGGCAAGCCGATCCTCTTCGCCTCGACCGGCGAGAAGCTCGAGGCGTTCGATCGCTTCCACCCCGATCGCATGGCCTCGCGCATCCTCGGCATGGGCGACGTGCTCAGCCTGATCGAGAAAGCCGAGCAGCAGATCGACGAGAAGCAGGCGCTCGACCTCGAGCAGAAACTGCGCCGCAACCAGTTCACCCTCGAGGACATGCTGCAGCAGATGCGCCAGGTGCGGAAAATGGGTCCGCTCAGCGGCATCATCGGCATGCTGCCCGGGATGGGGGCGATGAAGCAGCTGAAGAACGCCGACGTCGACGAGGGCCAGCTCGACCGGGTCGAGGCGATCATTCTCTCGATGACCCCGGAGGAGCGAGCCAACCCGACGATCATCAAGGGCTCGCGGCGCAAGCGCATCGCCAACGGCTCGGGCACGCGACCCCAGCACGTCAACCAGCTGATCAAGCAGTTCGACCAGATGCGCAAGCTGATGCGCCACGTCGCCTCCGGCAAGATGCCCGACGCGCAGCAGCTGGCCGCGATGTCGGGACAGAGGCGACAAAGGTTCAGATAGCCGCCCTCGGACACGGGAGCGCGGCTTGCGAGATCGCCGGGTGTGATTGGCGCGGGCGGGCGGGAGTGGAGGAGGCGGCGCCTAATTCTGTAACCTCCGCGGCTCATGGCAGTCCGAATCAGACTCAGACGAGTCGGGTCGAAGAATAACCCGATCTGGCGCATAGTCGTCGCCGACAAGCGCTCGCCGCGCGACGGGCGCACGATCGAGACGATCGGGCAGTACAACCCGCAGACGGAGCCCTCGACGATCGAGCTCGACGAGGCGCGCGCCCGCCACTGGCTGGAGCACGGCGCCCAGCCGTCGGAGACGGTGGCGACGCTGCTGCGCACCAAGGGCATCCCGGCCTCGGGCAGCTGAACGGCCCGTGACCGAGCTGCTCGAGTTCCTCGTCAAGGCTCTCGTCGAGGACCCTTCGGCGGTCGTCGTCGAGGAGTTGGAAGAGGATGGCGACCTCGTCTATGAGATCAGCGTCGCCGAGGACGACCTGGGCCGGGTGATCGGCAAAGGCGGCCGCATCGCGAACGCGATTCGCACGATCGCCAAGGCCGCTGCGGTGCGCCTCGACCGCCGTGTCATAGTCGACATCCTCGATTGAAGCTCGACATCTTCACCCTCTTCCCCGAGGCGTTCGACTGGTTTCGGTCGCAGCGCTCGGTGCAGAACGCGCTCGGGCAGGGGAGCGAGCTGCGGCTGGTCAACTATCGCGACTCGACGCCGCTGGGTGCCGGGCAGGTCGACGACGCGCCGTATGGGGGCGGGGCGGGGATGGTGCTGCGCGTGGACGTGGTCGACGCGGCGCTGCAGGCGGCCTACCCGCGGGGTGAGAGCCCGCGCAGGGTGCTGCTCTCGCCGACCGGGCGGCTGCTCGACGACGAGCTCGCCGACGAGCTCACCCGCGAGCCGCACCTGGCGGTGCTCTGCGGTCGCTACGAGGGCTTCGACGAGCGGGTGCACGAGCACTTCGCCGACGACGAGGTCTCGATCGGGCGCTACGTGCTCGCCGGCGGTGAGCTGCCGGCGATGGTGCTCGCCGACGTGGTGATGCGCAAGCTGCCGGGGGCGCTCGGGCACGAGCAGAGCGCCGTCGAGGAGTCCTTCAGCCGACAGCTGGAGGGGATGCCCGAGTACCCGCACTACACCCGGCCGGCCAGCTACCGGGGCTGGGAGGTGCCCGAGGTGCTGCTCTCCGGCGACCACGAGCGGGTGCGGCTCTGGCGGGCCGAGCAGAGCAGGGCCCGAGCGGAGCAGTTCGAAAAAAGCCCGGAGTAGCTACCATTCCGCCACCGCGTGGTGCCCCTTCTGGGCCCGGCGGTCTTTTTTCGCATGAGCAGCGTCATCCAAGACATCGAGCGCGCCCAGCTGAGGCAGGGCCTGCCTTCCTTCGACCCGGGCGATCGCGTCCGCGTTCACTTCCAGGTCGTCGAGGGCAGCCGCCGCCGCACCCAGGTCTTCGAGGGAATCGTCCTGCGGCGACAGGGCTCCGGCGCGCGCGAGACCTTCACGGTGCGCAAGCAGTCCTTTGGCGTCGGCGTCGAGCGGACCTTTCCGCTGCACTCGCCGAAGATCGAGAAGCTCGAGATTGCCGCTCGCGGCGATGTACGCCGGGCCAAGCTCTACTACCTGCGAGGTCGCGTCGGCAAGGCGGCTCGCGTTGCCGAGCGGCGCTGGGGGATCGATGAGGAGCTGATCTCGGCGCCGGCTGCGGCGGCTGAGCCCGAAGCAGTTGACGCCGACGGAGTCAGTCAGGCGGCCGAAGACGCAGAGGCTCAGGCTGAGGAGGCCGGGTCCGCGGGTCCTGTCACGGACGAGGACTCCTCGTCCTCGCGGGACGACGCTGCGGGCGAGGAGCCCTCCTCCGTGCCACCCGCGGAAGCGGCCGCCCAGTCTGACGAAGCAGCCGAGCCTGAGAGCGCGGAGACAGGTTCCGGGTCGGAGGCGGCGGCTGTGGAGCCGGAGGCTGGTGCGGAGGGTGAGACGGCGGCTGAGATGGGCGCGGAGGCGTCTGAGGCGGGGGAGACCGAGGGCAACGCCGCGGCCGAGAAGGCCGAGAATGAGGCGCCGGACGAGGATTCCGGCGACTCCGGCGAGGACCCGGCCTGAAACTCTCGATCCCGAAACCGAAGACCCGTGCCGGCGGCTTCGTTGAGCTCGTCGTCATCGTGGCGCTGGCGCTGGGCCTCGCTCTGGCGATCCAGGCCTGGTTGATCAAGCCCTACCAGATCCCCTCGCAGTCGATGGAGCCGACCCTGGACGTCGGCCAGCGCGTCCTCGTCAATCGCTTCATCTACCACTTCAGCGACCCCAGCCCCGGCGACATCGTCGTCTTCCATCCACCCAAGGGCGCGGATTCCGGCACCGAATGCGGCGCCCCGCACGGGCCGCAGGAAGCGTGCCCGAAGCCGACGCCCGAAGAGTCGAGCCAGAACTTCATCAAGCGCATCGTCGCCGGCCCCGGCGACACGCTCAGCGTCCGCAACGGACACCCGGTGGTCAATGGCGTCGAGAAGACCGACGAGCCGTATATCCGCCCTTGCGGCACGGCTCCGGCCTGCAATTTGCCGAAAGCGATCAAGATTCCACCCGGCTACTACTTCATGATGGGCGACAACCGTGGCGAAAGCGACGACAGCCGCTTCTGGGGGCCGATCCCGCGCAGCTGGATCATCGGCGAAGCCTTCGCCACCTACTGGCCCCCCGATCGCATCGGCAGCCTCTAGGGCGGCCAGCAAGGGCAAGCTGCACCAACGGCGACTGGCGCGCACGCGCCGTCTCTTCGCCTTCGACCGCGGCCTGGATACGCCGCTGGTCGCGGGCGCCGACGAGGCGGGGCGAGGTTGTCTGGCCGGGCCGCTGGTTGCCGCCGCGGTGCTGATCGACTACGAGCGGCTTTCCCATGCCGACCGCCGCGCGCTCGCCGGCCTGCACGACTCCAAGCAGATGCCGGAGGAGAAGCGGGCCGAGCTCTTCCCCTGCGTGCTGCGGGCGGCCGAGCGGGTCAGCGTGGTTATCCGCTGCGCGCGGGGGATCGACGACCGTGGCCTGCACGTGACCAACATCGAAGCGCTCTCGGTGGCGCTGCAGCGCCTGCGCCCCGATCCGGCGGCGACCTGCCTGGTCGATGGCTTCTCGCTGCGCGAGTGCCCAGTGCCGCACCGCGCGGTAATCGAGGGCGATGGCACTAGCGCTGCGATCGCCGCCGCCTCCGTTGTCGCCAAGGTCACCCGCGACCGTTACATGCGCCGTGCCGCCGACCGCCACCCCGGCTGGGGCTTCGAGGAGCACGTCGGCTACTCCACCCCCGAGCATCGCGAGGCAATCGAGCGCCTCGGCATCTCGCCCTTGCATCGCCGCTCGTTTCAATCGGTGGCCTACAGCCAGCTGGAGCTGGCCGGCTAGAAAGCTCCTCGAAGGTGCTCGACGTCGAGCACCGTGCCGTCGCGATCAAAGGTGACGCCGACGGCGTCGAAGCGGATCTGGCGGTAGAAGGGGGCGTCGCGGCGCTCGGCCATCCACGCGGTGGCCAGGCGGCGGACGCGGAGCTGCTTGCGGCGGCCGATGGCGAGGACAGGGCGCTCGGGACCGAAGGCGGAGCCGGTTCGTCCGGCCTTGACCTCGACGAAGACGAGGGTGTCGCGGTCGCGGGCGACGAGGTCGAGCTCGCCGTGACGCGTGCGGGCGTTGCGCTCGATCAGCTCCCAGCCAGCCGCCTCGAGGCGGCTGGCGACGAGATCCTCGGCGGCGCGGCCGAGCCGCTGTCGCTGGACGGTCATCGGCGCCGACGATAGGCCGCTGCGGGCGGCTCGAGGGCCAGGTCGCGGCTTTCGCCCCGAAGAAATGACAGAGGCGGCACATCTGGCGCACCACGCGTCGGTTTTCCCTCCCTAGCGTCCTCACCGTGCTGGCCACGGCGCAGACATTCACGCTCGACGGCATCTTTGCCCGCCCGGTGCGGGTCGAGGTCGACGTCCACCGTGGCCTACCCGCCTTCCAGGTCGTTGGCCTGCCCGACACCGCGGTGCGCGAGGCGCGCGAGCGGGTGCGGGCCGCAATCGCCAACTGCGGCTTCGACTTCCCCCTGCAGAGGATCATCGCCAACCTCGCTCCGGCCAGCCTGCGCAAGGCCGGCCCCGGGCTCGACCTGCCGATCGCGGTCGCGCTGCTGATCGCCTCGGGTCAGCTCTCGCTCGAGCGCGGCGCGCGGCTTGGAATGGTGGGGGAGCTGGCGCTCGACGGGTCGGTGCGGCCGGTGCCGGGAGTGCTGGCGATCGCCGAGGCAGCGCGTGAGCGTGGTATCGAGGCGATCATCGTCCCGGCTGAGAACGGCGCCGAGGCGGCCCTGGTCGAGGGAGTCGAGGTGATCGCCCTGGAGAGCCTGCGCCAGGTCGAGCTGCTGACCGCCGGCGAGTGGCAGCCGCAGCGTCCGCAACCGATGCCCCTCGGCCTCGCTCTCGAGTCGGGCCCCGACCTGTCCGACCTACGCGGGCAACGTCATCTTCGGCACGCGCTCGAGGTGGCGGCCGCCGGCGGCCACAGCATGCTGATGGTGGGACCGCCCGGGGCCGGCAAGTCGCTTGCCGCCAGCCGCCTGCCATCGATCCTGCCGGCGCCGGCGCCGGGCGAGGCGCTCGAGGTGGCGCGAATTGCCAGCGCCTGTGGCCGACTTGGCTCGGAGGGCACCGCCGGCAGGCCGTTCCGGGCGCCACACCACACGATCAGCCCGGCAGGGCTGATCGGCGGCGGCAATCCACCCAATCCCGGTGAGGCGACGCTCGCCCACCGCGGCGTTCTCTTTCTCGACGAGCTCTGCGAGTTTCGCCGCGACACGCTGGAGGCGCTGCGGGCGCCGCTGGAGACGGGCTGGGTCTCGATCGCCCGGGCCGGTTCGCGTCGCCGCCTGCCCTGTCGCATCATGCTCGTTGCTGCCGCCAACCCCTGCCCGTGTGGGCGCGGCGAGTCCGATCCGGAGTGCACCTGCGACCCGCTGGCCGCTCGGCGCTATCAGGCCCGGCTCAGTGGCGCTCTCGCCGATCGCATCGATGTCCTCGCGGCTATCCGCCAGCCGTCGGCCGAGGAGCTCGCGGGACCGCCCGGCGAGACCTCGGCCGCGGTTCGCACGCGGGTCGGCAACGCCCGCGAGCGACAGGAAAGCCGCCTCGGATCCGGCCGTTGCAACGCCGAGATGACCCCGGCTGAGCTGCGCGAGTGCAGCCTCGAGGAGGCCGGTGCCGCGCTCCTCGCCGACGCCTACACGCGCCGCCGGCTCAGCGCACGCGCGCATGACCGCGTACTGCGCCTGGCGCGGACGATCGCCGACCTCGCCGGCAGTGAGGCGGTTGAGCGAGAGCAGATGGCGCAGGCGCTGCAGCTGCGCAGAAGGGAGGCGGAGTGATCGAGCCCACCGCCTGCCCAGAGTGCCTGCGCCGGGCGCGCCTGCTCGCCCACCTCGCGCCCTACATCGAGAAGATCGCCACCGGTGCACTCGGCTCGCGCTCGCCCGAACTGCTGCGCCTCTCCGATGAGGACCTCGCGACGGTGGCGGCGCCGAATACCGCCGGACCGATCCTCGCGGCAGTTGCGGCGGTGCCCGAGCGGCGGCTGCACGCCGACCTGCAAGCCGCTGCATGCTGGGCCTGCTGCCGGCACGACGGCCGCTACCCCAGCGGCCTGCGCGACGCCCCCGACGCTCCGTGGGCGCTGATCGGCCGCGGCGACCCGGCCCTGCTCGAACGGCTCGAGCCGGAGGCGACGGTGACCGTGGTCGGTGCCCGCCGGGCCAGCTCCTACGGCCGAGGTGTGGCGCGCGAGCTCGGACGCGAGCTGGCGGCGGCGGGACTGATCGTGATCAGCGGGCTGGCTTTCGGGATCGACGCCTGCGCGCACCGCGGCGCGTTGGAGGCCGGGACGACGGTGGCCGTTCTCGGCTGCGGCGCTGACCTCGCCTACCCGGCCTCGCACCGCTCGCTCTGGCGCCAGATCGGCGAAAGTGGGCTCGTCCTTTCCGAGCTGCCACCGGGGACCGGCGCCTGGCGCTGGACCTTTCCGGCGCGCAACCGGATCATGGCGGCGATCGCGGGGATGACGGTGGTCGTCGAGGCGGCTCAGCGCTCGGGCTCGCTGATCACCGCCGATCTGGCGGCCGACCTGGGCCGCGATCTTGGCGCCGTGCCGGGGCCGGTCAACTCGCGCAGCTCCGCTGGAGCCAACGACCTGCTCGCCGGTGGCGCCTGCCTGGTGCGCGACGCCCAGGACGTGCTGGACGCGATGCTCGGCGCCGGCGTGCGCAAGGTCGGGCGAGCCGGCCCGGTGCTGGACCCGCACCTGCTGGAAGTGCTCGCCGCGGTCGAGCAGGGCGAGGAGACCTGCGACGCCGTCGCCGCCGCGCTGGACCTCGACGGCGCCGCCGCCGCCGTTGCCCTCGCCAACCTCGAGGCGCTCGGTTACGTCACCTGCTCCCTGGTCGGCGCCTACTCCAGGACGCTGTTGAGTCCGCCGGGGAGCGCGCCCGGTGTCTAGGCTCACCGCCATGGGCGAACGGCGAATGCCAGCTGTGCTCTCGATCGCCGGCTCGGACTCCGGCGGCGGCGCCGGCATCCAGGCGGACCTCAAGGCCTTTGCCCGCTGCGGGGTGCACGGGATGACCGCGGTGACCGCGATCACGGCGCAGAACACCGTGGGGGTCGAGGCGATCGAAACCGTCTCCGCCGAGATGATCGTCGCCCAGATCGGCGCTGTCGCCGAGGACATCGGCGTCGACGCGGTCAAGATCGGCATGCTGGGGACCGCCGAGACGGTCGACGCCGTGGTCGAGGCACTGCGCTTCGTCGGCGAGGCGCCGGTCGTGATCGACCCGGTGATGGTCTCCGAGAGCGGGGCGCCGCTGCTTGACGATGACGCCCGCGCCGCCCTGGTGGAGCGCCTGCTGCCGCTGGCGGCGGTGGTCACGCCCAACATTCCCGAGGCGCGGGCTCTGAGCGGCGCGGGAGAGCAGGAGTCCCAAGAGGACCTGACCCGCGAGGTGCTCGCCCTCGGCCCGCGCGCTGTCGTCGTCACCGGCGGCCACAGCGAGCGCCTCGTCGATCTCTTCTTCGACGGCGTCCAGGCGGTGGAGATCCCGGGCGAGCGGCACCCCGACGGCGCGGCGCACGGCTCGGGTTGCACCCACTCATCGGCCCTTGCCGCCTTCCTCGCGCGCGGCGAGTCCCCGCTCGACGCCGCCCGCAAGGCACGCCAAGTCGCCTCTGCCGCGGTCGCGAACGGCCTGCGCGAGATCGGCGAGGGCCCCGGCCCAGTCGACGTGCTCGGGCTTCGATGAAGAATGACCGGGGTCAGAGCCCGGGTAATCGTGCGTCGAAGCCAGGTAGATTCCGGGCATGAGCTCCAACGGCGCCCCCACGACCAAGCTGCCCCGGCCGCGCTCGGCCGCGGTCTTCGACGGTCCCGACCGCGCTCACTCGCGCGCCTACATGAAGGGCATCGGTTTCGACGACGAGGCGCTCAGCCGGCCGACGATCGGGATCGCCAACACCTGGACCGAGGCGATGCCCTGCAACTTCCACCTGCGCGGCCTCGCCGAGCACGTCAAGGAGGGGGTGCGCGCCGCCGGCGGCACGCCGATGGAGTTCAACACGGTCGCCGTCTCCGATGGGGTGACGATGGGGACCCAGGGGATGAAGGCCTCGCTGGTCAGCCGCGAGGTGATCGCCGACTCGATCGAGCTGATGGGGCGCGGCTACCAGTTCGACGCGATCGTCGCCCTCTGCGCCTGCGACAAGACGATCCCCGGTTGCGCGATGGCGCTGGCGCGCCTCGACGTCCCCTCGGTCGTCCTCTATGGCGGCTCGATCGCTCCCGGGCACTGGCACGGCCGCGACGTCACGATCCTCGACATCTTCGAGGCGATCGGCGCCCACAACGCGGGCGAGATGACCGACGAGGAACTGAACGAGCTCGAGGGCGTGGCCAGCCCCGGCGCTGGCGCCTGCGGCGGCCAGTTCACCGCCAACACGATGGCCTGCGCCTTCGAGGCGCTGGGAATCAGCGCCGGCGGCTCGGCGATGGTGCCGGCCGAAGACGAGGAGAAGGGCACGGTCGCCGAGCGGATCGGCGAGCTGGTGATTCGCGTCCTCGCCGAGGAGATCACGCCGAGCAAGGTGATCACCCGGGACTCGCTGGAGAACGCGATCGCCTGCGTCTGCGCCTCGGGCGGCTCGACCAACGCCGTCCTGCACCTGATCGCGCTCGCCCACGAGCTGGGCATCGAGCTCTCGATCGACGACTTCGAGCGCATCTCACGGCAGACGCCGCTGCTCGCCGACCTCAAGCCCGGCGGCCGCTTCGTCGCCACCGACCTCTACGCGGCGGGCGGCGTGCCGGTGATCCTCAAGCGGCTGGCCGGCGCGGGCAAGCTCCACGAGGGCGCCCTGACGGTCACCGGCAAGACGATCGGCGAGGTGGCGGAGGAAGCGACCGAGGCGCCGGAGCAGGAAGTCGTCCGTCCGCTCGAGGACCCGAAGAAGTCCGAAGGCGGCCTGGCGATCCTCAAGGGCAACCTCGCTCCCGAAGGGGCGGTGGTGAAGCTGGCCGGCACCGAGCGCACTCAGCAGACCGGCCCGGCGCGGGTCTTCGAATCGGAAGAGGAATGCTTCCGAGCCGTCAAGGAGCAGAAGATCAACGCCGGCGACGTCGTCGTCATCCGCAACGAGGGGCCGGTCGGCGGTCCCGGCATGCGCGAGCTGCTCCAGGTCACCGCGGCGATCGTCGGCGAGGGCCTGGGGGAGAGCGTGGCGATGGTCACCGACGGGCGCTTCTCCGGCGCCACTCGCGGCCTGATGATCGGCCACGTCTCCCCCGAGGCCGCCCGCGGCGGCCCGATCGCGGCGATCCGCGAGGGCGACGAGGTCACGGTCGACGTCGACGCCCGCAAGCTCAGCGTCGCCCTTTCCGACGAGGAGATCGCCACCCGTGTGGCCGCCTACGATTCGCCCGCCTCGCCCTTCGGCAGCGGGGTCATGTCCAAGTACGCCGCCACGGTCTCCTCCGCTTCGAGCGGCGCCGTCACTCGCTGAGGAATTCCTCCAGCAGTCGGTTGAAGCGCTCGGGTCGCTCCATCTGAGGGACGTGGCCGGTGTGCTCGAAGATCGCCAGCTTGGAGTTGGGGATGCGGCGGTTGTAGCTGTGGGCGGCGGCTGAGGGGATCACCCAGTCGTCGGTGCCCCAGACGATCAGGGTCGGGATCTGGATCTCCTCGAGGCGGTCGCGGGCGTCGTATTCGATCACCGCCTGGATGGCGGGGGCGAAGCCGGGACAGGGCACCCCGGAGTTGACCTGCTCCCAGAGCAGCTCCTTGCGCAGGCGCCCCGGATAGCGGATCGCGAAGCGGAAGTTGAGCCAGCGGGCGAGCGGGTGGGTGACGGTGAAGCGGGCGAGGCCGCCCACGCGGGCGCCGAGCCTGTCCCAGGCCTGGGAGGTCGCCCTGCCGCGCTCGCGCGGAAGCCAGGTGTTGATGAAGCCGGCTGCGGAGACGAGGACGAGACGCTCGAAGCGCGCCGGCTCGCTCAGCACCGCCTCGGCGGCGATCAGGCCGCCCATCGAGTTGCCGACCACGGCCGCCCTCCCGCCGACGCCGAGCTTCTCGCAGAAGTCGTGCAGCAGGCGGCCGTAGGCAGGCATGTCGATCGGCCAGGAGGGCATCGGGCTGGCGCCGAAGCCGGGCAGGTCGAGGGCGATCGCGCGCCGGCCGCGCTCGGCGAAATAGGGTATGTTCTCGAGCCAGTTCTGCCATGAGCCGGTGATTCCGTGGACGAAGACGATCGGCTCCCCTTCCCCGATCTCGGCGTAGTTGACCGGACCGCCGGGCAGCTCGAGGCGCCGCAGGTGCGGGCGCCAGTCGATCTTCAGCCAGTCGGGGTCCGGGTTGCCGTAGTCGTCACGCATAGCCCATACGTTCAAGTATGGGTATCTCGCGGATCTGCGGCGGCTGCAGGTGGTCCCAGAGGATGCCCCGCGGGCGCTCGTGCTGGCGCTCGACCTCGATCACGGCGCGCGGCGTGGCGATCACGTCGACCGGCAGGTCGTGCGCGGTCATCATCAGGTGGCGGCGCAGCACCTGGGTCGGGTGCACGGTCGTGGCGACGGTCGTGTGGCCGTCGATCTTGCCGGCGTCGATCAGCACGCCGTACTCGAGGTCGGAGTAGCCGCCACCCTTGCCGACCCGGGCGCCGCTGAGGTTGACCGCGACCGAGCCGCAGAGGACGAAGTCGATCTCGGGCAGCTCATCGAGGGCGACGACGCGGCCATGCTTGAGCGCCCCCTTGATCGTCGCCGCCTCTTTGACCGCGCGCTTGGAGAGCTTCTTGGGATCGAGGACGCGAAAGGGGTGGGGGTCGCGCAGCCGGGGCACGGCCATGATCACGACCTTGCCCTCTTCCAGGGCGATCCGCCGTGCGTACGTCTGCGGCGAGTCCGGATTGGCCTTGATCACCCGGGCCCGGCGCCAGAGCCGGTGCCCGGCGAGCTTCTCGGCCGCCAGCTTGGCGCCGGCGAAGTTGGGGATGCGACCCTCGGCGCCGGGGAAGCGCGCGACCCCCTCGCGCTCCATCGCTTTCCACACTTCCTTGCGTGTGGCGTCCTTGCTGGTCCGGGCCGGCACGCTTGAAACATATCCGCCGCGCAACCCGAAATCCGGCCAGCCCGTCAGCGCTCCTTCGTAGGATTTGTCGCAATGGGTCGAAGGGCGCAGATTGCGATCGCCGCCGTCGTGGTGCTGTTGCTCGTCCTCGTCGGCGTCGGCTACGCCTACGACAGCTCGCAGAAGGACACGATCGCCGACGGCGTCACGGTCGGCGGCGTCGACGTCGGTGGCATGGACGAAGCCGAAGCGAAGCGGGAAGTGAGTAGCCAGCTGCTCGGCCCGCTGAAGCACTCGCTGCGGGTCGGCTACGCCGGCCGGCACTGGGAGCTGCCTGGCGCCAGCCTCAAGGTGCACGCCAACCTCGACGCGGCGGTCGAAGAAGCGCTGGCGGAAAGCCGCAGCGGTGGGTTCCCGGGGCGCCTGGTCCGATACGTCACCGGGGGGAACCTCGATAAGCAGATCCCCGCCGACGTCACCTACTCGAAGCGGGCGATCAACCGCTTCGTCCGCCACGTCGCCGACGAAGTCGACGTCGAAGCGCAGGACGCGACGGTCGAACCGAGCCCCGCCTCGCTCGCGGTGGTGAAGGCGAAGAACGGCCGCAAGCTGCGCGACAACCTGCTGACCCACCAGCTCGAGGCTGCGGTGCTGAACGCCGACGCCGACCACACGATCGCGGCTCGCACCCACTACACCAAACCGGAAGTCAGCACCAAGGAAGTCGCCTCGGCGTACCCCTCCTACCTGACCCTCGACCGGGGTACCTTCACCCTGCGCCTCTGGAAGCACCTCAAGCTGGCCAAGTCCTACACGGTCGCGGTCGGCCAGGAAGGGCTGGAAACGCCGGAAGGGCTGTACCACATCCAGGAAAAGCAGGTGAACCCATCCTGGCACGTCCCCGACTCGGCCTGGGCCGGCGACCTCGCCGGCCAGGTGATCCCGCCCGGTCCGGAGGACCCGATCAAGGCGCGCTGGATGGCGATCTTCGAAGGGGCGGGGATCCACGGGACCGACGAGACCTGGTCCCTTGGTCACGCCGCCTCGCACGGCTGCGTGCGGATGTCGATCCCGGACGTGATCGAACTGTATCCCCAGGTTGAAGTGGGAACCCCGATTTTCATAGGGGGATAGAGGCTCCGGGGCCGGGGCGGCGAATTCGAAGTCGTGGATTGGGCCGCTGCGCTGACCGCCTACGATCGCGACCTGCGCGCGCGTGGCGCCGCCGAGCGTACGCGGCGCGCCTACGGCGTCGATCTCGGGCAGTTCGTCGAGTGGGTGGGGGAGCGGGCGCCGGGTGAGGTCCGCCATCGCGACGTGCGCCGGTTCGCCGCCTCGCTCTCGGCCGGGGGGGCCGCGCCGGCGACCGTTGCCCGCAAGCTGGCTGCGGTCCGTGGGCTCTTCGACTTCCTCGTCCGCACCGAGCGGGTCGGGCAGAACCCGGCCGATCTGGTCTCCAGTCCCAAGCGCGAGGAGAAGCTGCCGCGCGTCCTCTCGAGTGAGCAGATGCGGGAGCTGCTGGAGCGAATCCCGGCGCGCACGCCGCTCGAGCTGCGCGACAGAGCGATGCTCGAGCTCGCCTATTCGTGCGGTCTGCGCTGCGAGGAGATCGTCAACCTCGACCTCGGCGCCTTCGACTTCGAGAGCGAGCAGCTGCGGGTGCTCGGCAAGGGCTCCAAGGAACGGCTGCTGCCGGTGGGTGAGCCCGCGCAGCGGGCCCTGCGCCGCTATCTGGAGCGCGGCCGTCACGCCCTGGCGGGCGACCCGCGCGAGGCCGCGCTCTTCCTCTCGAAGAGCGGCCGGCGCCTCTCCAACTCCGACGTCACCCGCCGGCTCGGGCTCTGGGTGCGCGAGGCGGCGCTCGCCGCCGGCGTCTCGCCGCACTCGCTGCGCCACAGCTTCGCCACCCACCTGCTCGAGGGCGGCGCCGACCTACGTACGATCCAGGAGCTGCTCGGCCACGCCTCGATCTCGACCACACAGGTCTACACTCGCGTCGATGCGGCTCGCCTCCGTGACGCGTATGCGGCCACCCATCCGCGCGCGTGAACGGGCATAACTTGTCAGCGACCATAGAATCGAGCCAAGTTCGATGGAAACCGGCGTAAAAGAGGTGGAGCTGCGCGATCTGTGGCGCCGCTACAAGGGGGAAGGGGACGCCAGCGCAAGGGAGCGCCTGGTCGTCGCCTACTCGCCGATGGTCAAGTTCGTCGCCGGTCGCCTCGGCGCCGGGCTTCCCTCCCACGTGGACGATGCCGACCTGATCTCCTACGGCCTGATGGGCCTGATCGGGGCGATCGAGCGCTTCGATCCCGAGCGGGGGATCAAATTCGAGACCTTCGCGATGACCCGCATTCGCGGCGCGATCATCGACGAGCTGCGCTCGCTCGACTGGGTGCCACGCTCTGTGCGCTCGCGCGCCCGCGAAATCGAGGCCGCGCAGGCCAAGCTCGAGCACGAGCTGCAGCGGGCGCCGTCCGAGGCCGAGCTCGCCGCCCGCCTCGAGATCAGCGAGGAGGAACTTCAGACCTCGCTGCTGGAGATCGCCAACTCCTCCGTCTACGCGCTCGATGAGCTCTGGACCGTCTCGGACTCCTCCGGCGACCAGGTCTCGCTGCTCGACACGATCTCCGATCCGCGCGCCGAGGACCCGCAGGAGTCGCTCGCCAGCAGCGAGGTCAAGGACCGGCTCACCGAGGCGATCTCCACGTTGCCCGAGCGCGAGCAGCTCGTCGTCGCCCTCTACTACTACGAGAACCTCACCCTGCGCGAGATCGGCGAGGTGCTCGGGGTCACCGAGTCGCGGGTCTCCCAACTGCACACGAAGGCCGTGATGCGGCTGAAGTCCGGCATGCAGGCCGCCTGAGCCGCCACGCCGGAAAGCAACCGTGGTCGGCCCGGTTGCGCTGCGCCGCGAGCGCGCGGTACCTTCATTCGTGTGCCGCACAAGGCCGCAGACCGGATCCGCAACGTAGCCCTGGTAGGGCACCGGGGCTGCGGTAAGACGAGCCTGCATGAGGCGATGCTGTTCGAGGCCGGCGCGGTGCCGCGCTTGGGCACGGTGGGCGACGGGACGACCGTCTCCGACCATGAGGAGGATGAGCAGGCGCGGGCGATGTCGATCAACGCCGCGCTCGCCTGCTTCGAGCACGGCGGCCGTGAGATCAACCTGATCGACACGCCGGGTGAGCCGAGCTTCGTCGCTGACGCGGTCGCCGCCCTGCGGGTCGCCGACGCCGCCGTGGTCGTCGTCAACGGGGTCGCCGGGGTCGAGGTCAACACCGAGCGGCTCTGGCGACGCGCCGACGCTGAGGGGCTGGCGCGCCTCGTTTTCGTCAACATGCTCGATCGCGAGCGCGCCGACTTCTTCGCCGTTCTCGACTCGCTGAAGGCGGCCTTCGGCCCGCACGTGGTCGCGACCGAGATCCCGATCGGGTCCGAGCAGAAGGTGCGCGGCGTGATCGACCTGATCGACCAGCGGGCCTTCGTCTATGACGGGCTCGGGCCGGGGGCGGCCGAGGAGGTTGAGATCCCCGACGAGCTGACGGCGCTGGCGGGGGAGTACCGCGAGAAGCTGATGGACGAGGTGGCGGAGAACTCCGACGAGCTGATGGAGCGCTACCTCGAGGGCGAGCAGATCGACCACGACGAGATCGTGCGGGTGCTCAAGCAGGGCGTGACCGCGGGGCGGATCTTCCCGGTCACCTGCGGCGTGGCGACGCGCAACCTCGGCACCGGGCGGCTGCTCGAGGCCTTGGTCGAGGACCTGCCTTCGCCGGCGATGCGGGGGACGGTCGCGGCGCAGGGTCCCGAGGGGGAGGCGATCGAGATCGAGCCCGACGAGGACGGTCCGCTCGTCGCCTACGTCTTCAAGACCCTTGCCGACCCCTACACGGGCCGGATCAACCTCTTCCGCGTATACCGGGGGACGATCCGCTCCGACTCGCAGGCGGTCAACGTCAGCAATGGGCAGAAGGAGCGGATCGGCCAGCTCGGGCAGCCGCTCGGCAAGGAGCTCCGCTCGAGCGCCGAGCTGGGCGCCGGGGACCTCGGCGCCGTCGCGAAGCTGAAGGAGACGAGCGCCGGCGACGTGCTCTGCGCCGGCTCGGAGCAGATCGCCTTCGCGCCGCTCGATTTGCCGAACCCGGTGATGGCCTTCGCCTATGAGCCGCGCTCGAAGGGCGATGAGGACAAGGCCGCGGCCGCCGTGCGTCGATTGACCGAGGAGGACCCGACCCTCGACGTGCACCGCGACGCCCAGACCGGCGAGCAGATCATCGCCGGGCTGACCCAGGTCCATGTCGAGGTGATCGTCGCCCGGATGAAGAGTCGCTTCGGAGTCGAGATCGAGCTGCACCCGCCCCGCGTGCCCTACCAGGAGTCGATCCGCGCCCCGGCCAGCGCCCACGCTCGCTACAAGAAGCAGTCGGGCGGCCGCGGTCAGTTCGCCGACTGCCAGATCGAGATCGAGCCGAGCGAGGACGGCATCGACTTCGAGTTCGTCGACAAGATCAAGGGCGCCGCGATCCCCGGCGGCTTCATACCCGCGGTGGAGAAGGGGATCGAAGAGGCGATGGCGCACGGCACCGTCGCCGGCTACCCGGTCAAGGGCGTGCGGGTGAGGCTGGTCGACGGCAAGCACCACGACGTCGACTCCTCGGAGATGGCCTTCAAGATCGCCGGCGCGATGGCCTTCAAAGAGGCGATGGAAGCGGCCGACCCGGTGCTGCTGGAGCCGATCGTGCGGCTCACGGTCAGCTGCCCGGACGAGGTGGTCGGCGACGTGATCGGCGACCTCAACGCGCGCCGCGGTCACCCGCTGGGGATGGAGCCGAAGGGCGCCGCGACCGAGGTGCGCGCGGAGGTGCCGATGGCCGAGGTGCTCGACTACGCGCCGGACCTGCGCGCGATCAGCGGCGGCCGCGCGGACTACGAGGTCGAGTTCGACCGCTATCAGGAAGTGCCGGCGCACTTGGCCGAAAAAGTCGTCTCAGCCGTCGTGTGACGCACGGGGCCGCCACGCGGTGGGCTAGGTTCCAAGCTGTGAGCATCTATCAGCGGGATCCGGCCGCGCCCGGCGCCAATGTCGGGCGTCATCGAGGCCAGTCCGAAGGACGGCTCGAGGTGGCGGTCGAGCGGTTCGGCGAGAGCGAGGCGGCGCGGGTCGTCTCCGGGCTGACTCGCAGCCTCGGCCGACCGCGGGCCTCGGTCGGCGCCGCTGCCGGGTCGCCGAGCCAGGTGCGGGTCACCGTCGCCTGGGAGCTCTGTTGGTACCAGTGGTCGGTCGATCTGCCCGAGGGGCGGGTGCGCGAGATTGGCAAGGGGGAGACGGTCGAGCAGCTCGACCGCGCGGCCCGGCACTGGAACGCCTCCGTCGCAGAGACCGGCGCGCTCGCCTTCGGCTCGACCGCCCTGCAGCCGCGCCGCCGCTGGCTGAGGCGCGGGTGAAGCTCGTCGTCAACGTCGACGGCGGCGCCCGCGGCAACCCCGGGCCGGCGGCGATCGCCGCCGTGATCCAGGACGCGGCCGGCGGCGTGCTCGAGGAGCGCGGCGAGCGCATCGGCAAGGCGACCAACAACGTCGCCGAGTACCGGGCGCTGCTGCTCGGCATCGAGCGAGCCACCGCCCTTGGAGCCGACGAGCTGGACCTCGTCGGCGACTCCGAGCTCGTCGTCAAGCAGGTCAAGGGCGAATACAAGGTCAAGGACGCGACGATGCGCGAGCTGCACGCTCAGGTGAAGGAGGCGCTGCAGGGCTTCGGACGCTGGTCGATCAGCCACGTGCGCCGCGAGCACAACGCCGAGGCCGACCGCCTCGTCAATGAGGCGCTCGATGGCGGCTGAGCAGCCGATCGACCCCGGCGTCGACATCGGTCACGTCCACCTCAAGGTCTCCGACCTCGACCGGGCGCTCGAGTTCTACTGCGACGTGCTCGGCTTCGAGCTGCAACAGCGCCTCGGCGACGAGGCGGCCTTCGTCTCGGCCGGTGGCTACCACCACCACATCGGCCTCAACACCTGGCACTCGAAGGGCGGCGCTCCGCCGCCGCCCGGCTCCACCGGCCTCTTTCACGCCGCGATCCGCTACCCGACCCGCCGTGCGCTCGCGGTCGCGTTGCGGCGCCTGATCGATCGCGGCGTCGGCCTCTCCGGCGCCTCGGACCACGGCGTCAGTGAGGCGCTCTACCTCAGCGATCCCGATGGAAACGGCATCGAGCTCTACTGGGACCGCCCGCGAGAGCAGTGGCCGCGGTCGGGGCCGAGTGAGCCACTGGCGATGTACACGCGCCCGCTCGACCTCGACGATCTGCTTGCCGAGCTGAGCGACTAATTCCGGACACCCGGATGGACGGTCGCCTGGCCGACCGACGCCCATGCCATGGCGAGGGAGGGAGGGAACGCCATGACGATAGCGTCGTCAGCAACGGATTGAGGGCCATTCGCTTGGACATGCTGAGCCTCCACTCGGTTGCCGAGCCTGGCGACCGTCCCGCCGGGCTACCCAAGTACTCTACCAAATACTAAGTAGATATCCTACGACCCCAGCCACAAGCCGAGCCGCCCCCCACAGCTATACTCGCCCTCGCGCGGCTGTAGCTCAGCTGGCTAGAGCGTCTGCTTGCCATGCAGAAGGTCGTGGGTTCGAATCCCATCAGCCGCTTTTTCCCTGCAAATCAGCGTCTTCCATCACGACAGTGAATCTCGGGATGGAGCGTTTTTTGATCACGCTCTAGGCACGCGCCGTTCGAACCAAGGCCGCATTTTTCGCCTTTTTTGGCCACTGGTGCCCAAAAAGAGGCGGCTGCGCGGATATGCGTCGATTCCGGTGGACCGTTTTCGTCCCACGCAGTAGGTCATGGGTTCGAATTTCTTAGGTCGCTGAGATGGAGCCACGAGCTCGATTCGCCTTTCGAGCGCGCCGGAGCTATCGTCGAAGGCCTAGCGAAAGGAGGCTCGAGAAATGGGATCTCCTCGAGTCAATGACCGCCTGTGTGGCGCAAGACGGGCAGGCTAGCCATGGGCGCCCGCAAAGAAGGTTCGGTGCTCGTGCGAGAGCGGAAGTCCGGCCCTATCTATGCGCTTCGCTTCCGCGTCTATGGCGAGCGCCAGTACATGACGCTCGGCTTCGAGCGCGAAGGCTGGGACCTCGCCAAAGCCGAGGTGGAGCTGCAAAACGTCCTCGCCGACGTTCGTCGCGGGCTCTGGACGCCGCCGAAGAAGTGTCGCGCCCGCGAGCGGGCCGAGAGCGGCGAGGCGCAGCCCTTCGGCCCCTTTGCGGTGGGCCTAACCGAGTCGCGCGAAGGGCAGGTCGCCGAGAAGACGACCAAGCACGAACGCTGGGCGCTGGGGCACCTCGTCCCCTTCTTCGGCGACTGGTCGCTCAGCGAGATCGACGTCGAGGAGGTCGACAAGTACCGGGCGTTCAAGGTGAAGGAATCCGAAGCCCGCGCGCGGGCGATCGAGCGCGGCAAGCCGAAGCGAAACGACCACGGTCAGATCTTGCGACCGCTTTCGGCGAGGTCGATCAACCGAACGATCGATTACCTGCAGTGGGCGCTCTCGATCGCGATCGAATACAAGCGCTTCGGCGTCGCCGAGAACGCCGCCGAAGGCAAACGGCGGCGGCTGCGAGAGAAGCGCCCGGCCCCGGTCTACATCGACAGCGCCGCGCAGATCGAGGCGCTGCTCGAGGCGGCGGCCGAGCTGGATCGCGACCCCCGTTACGAACTCGCCGAACGCGAGGTCATCACCGCCACCTTCCTCTTCGCCGGTCCCCGCGCGCACGAGCTTGGCAACCTGCTTTGGCGCGACGTCGATCTCGCCGGCGCCCGCATCTTCATCGGCCGCTCAAAGACGGAGGCCGGGCTGCGCGAGATCAAGATCCTGCCGATCCTGCGCGACATCCTCGCCGCCTACAAGGCGGTCGTCTACCGTGGCGACCCCGATGCCTTGGCCTTCCCGACCCTGACCGGCGGGAGGCGCGACGCCGACAGCCTGCGCGCCCGCGTCCTTGAGCCGACCTTCGAGCGCGCCGACGAGCTGTTGGAGAGCCGCGGCCAGGTGCCGTTGCCCAGGGGCCTCACCACCCACAAGCTGCGCCACGCCTTCGCCTCGGTGCTGATCGCGCTCGGCGAGGACCCGGTTTCGGTGATGCGCCAGATCGGCCACACCGATCCGCAGTTCACCCTGCGCGTCTACACCCACATGATGAGCCGCGACCCCGCTGAGCGGGCGCGGCTGAAGGCGCTGGTGCGCGGCGAGCGGGTGATCGCGCGCTCCGCGGCCCCGCCTGAGTCGCTCGGGCTTGCCGCCTACGAGCTGCCGATCCTGGCGGCTCTCGCCGAGCGCGGCGGACGAACGAGCCGGGGCGAGGTGCTGATGGCGGTGGGGGAGGCGATGGCCAAGCGTCACGGCGAGCGCGACCTCGAAGCGCTACCCAGCGGCTCGCCACGCTGGCAAGCGCGGATCGGCAAGTCCGCGCCCGGCTAGCCGGGCGCGGCTGGCTGGCGGTCGACGGCAGAGGGCCGAGGTGCGATTGGGAGCTGACCGAGCTCGGCTGGGCCAAGGTGCGCCGGGAGAAGAAGATTGAGCCAGTGCGGCAGGTACGCTGTAGCAGTTCTGCTACGATAAGCCCATGCAACGGATACCCCAGCGCGAGCTGCGCAACGATGTCTCCTCCGTCCTGCGGCGGGTGATGGCGGGCGAGCAGCTTCGCGTCACGGTGGCGGGGCGCGACGCGGCCGACCTTGTCCCGGTCGAGGATGCGCCCTCTTGGACGGCTGGCTCCCGCGCCCGGGAGCTGATCGCGGCAGCCCAGGCCGATGCGGGCCTGGCCGGCGAGCTGGATCAGACCTTTCCGGACACGACGGACCAGCTCTAGGCGGCCGGCCCCGGCGACGTGCAGGCGGTCCTCGACACCTCGGTCTTCATCGCGCGCGAGCAGGAGCGCCCGCTCGGCGACCTCCCTGACCAGGTCGCGGTCAGCGTCGTGACCCTGTCCGAGCTACGCCACGGCGTCCTCGCCGCCGCAGGCCACGAGCAGATGGCGCGGCGCCTCAGCACGCTGGAGGCGGCGCGGCAGATCGCGAAGCCGCTGGTCATCGACGAGGCGGTGGGGGACGAGCTGGCGCGCCTGCGAGTTGCGCTCAAGGCGGTCGGCAGGGCGATGAAGGTAATGGACGCCTGGATCGCCGCCACCGCGATGGCCCACGGGGCCGCAGTCTGTACCCAGGATGCGGACTTCGATGCCGTGGCGGAGGCGGGCCTGCTTGAGGTTGTGCGGGTGTAGGTAACTGGAGCTGGGACGGCGTTCAGCCAGATCCTCGCTGGCATCGGCGTCCTAACTACCGAGCGCCACTGGACGGAGTCTCCATAAGCGGGGGTTATCGGGCGTTGGGTCCTGCTGTGCGTTGGAAGGCGCGAATTACGAACTCGGGTGTGTACACGCTTTGCTCGCCCGTCGGGGCCTCGAACATCGCGGAATAAGTAATGATCAATTAAATATGGTTGGCAGCATCTTGACTGTCGTGATCGGGCGGGGCTAAGACGGGTGCGATCGTGATCGACCGGCTTCTCGGTTTCGTACGTGCCATATGGGCCAGGATCAGAAGAGGAATGGCTGCCGTCGGAGCCATTATGGCCGCTGTAGCGGTGGCCACCGCTTTGGCCCTAGAGCTTGGTGTCGCGGGTCCGATGGCCGTGATCGCCATCTTCTGTCTCTTCTTTGGTGTCGGTCTCATCGGAGAGGCGTTGGATCGCCGTCGCCGTCGCAACGAAGCTTTCATTCGGCGGGATAGCCCAGAAAAGAACCTCGATCCGATAGCCGACTGTCGCATTCATCCTTGGATCGGCCAAGGGGGAGAGGATGCCTTGCCGGAATTCGTCGAGAGGGGCGATTGGAATCTTCTCTGTAATGGCTTGACCCAGAAACGTTTCGTCTTTCTCGTCGGAAAGGGTACCTGTGGCAAGTCGCGCCTCGCCTTCGAGGCCTGTGCCAAGCTCAGTCGGGTTACCTTGGTGGCGCACGACCCTCCGTCTCTTGGCGACGATCCCTTGCGTGTCCTGATGGAAGACAGGCGAGGGTTCCCGGCAATAGAAGACCATCAGATTTTGCTCATCAATGATGTCGCCAGACGATTGCGTGCGGGCTCCCTTAATCGAAAACTTGTGCGCGATTGGCTTGATCAGAATCCGACGATCTCATTGATCGCGGTCCTCTCCCAACAGGATGAAAAGGAAATCGCCGAGGCGGGAGAGTCGCTCAACGGCGATCTCATGAATCTGATGGCGGAGTCGGAAGTGGTCGAGGTTCATCCATCCCTCAACAGCCAAGACCGTGCCAAGGCGAAGCGCATCTTCCCTCATCTCGACGATCGAGACCTAGAGAACCTGCCCCAATATTTCGCCTCCGGTCCACCCCTGCTAGAAACTGTCGAGCGCGCTCGACGCAGCGGGAATACTCTTGGCCTGGCGATTGTCCAGGTGGTCTGCGACTGGCATCGAACCGGTGTCTCGGTGCCGGTCTCGCTCGATTTCCTCAAGGAGCATGCGCAACGGTTCGCCAACAACAGGGACGCCGACGAGTTCGATCGGGAGCTTGCGTGGGCCTTGTCCTCCGTCACCGGCGATGCTGCACTTATCTACGAGCGTTTGATTTCTGGTGGTCGGGGCTTCGTTCCCGACAGCACCGTGATCGAACTCTTCACTCACCCGATCTCGGGCGAGGCCGTCAATCCACTTATTTGGGTCAATGCGCTAAACGCGCTGCGCAGATTTGCACGCTCCGGCAAATATTCCCCGAACTTCGTGGCGCATGAGCTCGTCTCGTTCGGCAAGGCTGCCTTTCATGCCGGTGAGGAATCGATAGGAAGGAGAGCGTTCGACATCGCATCCGACCTCGACCCGCAAGTGCAGCAGCTCATCGCCGAATTTGTGGTCACTGACACGGAGAGCACACTCGTGAAGTCCCGTCGAGGTGATGGGATGGTCCAGCGACTGCAGCCGGTCGAGCGGCTCACCGAGGGAAGGCGCCGGCACCGCGGCGGTCGTCTTCGCTCTTTTCCGGGTGGTTCGTCCAAGTCTTTCACTTGGATCTACCGTCGCCAGTGGCTGCGGTCCTTGACACGCCTCCTGTTCCTCTCATTCGCTGACTTGGCAAGCGTTGCACTCGGTTTGTTTGCGGGTCTCGAAATTCGGGCTTGGCTCTCCACCTCCAGCGAAGCAGTGCTGGCAATTCAGGCAAGCTCCTATGCGGGCATCGGTCTTGCCGGCGCAGCCACACTCTTCGTCTTCGGCTGGGCTGATCTCTACAAAAAGGACGCCAAGCGAGCCCGTATCGAGGCCATAGCTTCAGCGGCCAGCGTGCTTGCGGTGTTCGGTTGGATTGTCGCGCTCGCCGATGGCACAAACGTGTTTGCTGCAGCTAGCGCGGCGATTTGTGGGGGACTCGTCTGCCTCGGCGTGGATGTCCTGCTCCGGGGAGCCTATGACTGGGTTTCTCGCCGCTGGGTGATTCGCAATAGCTTCGAGGCCCGCGCCTTGTTGGTCGGACCACCCGGCGCTGTGGCCGATCTGGAAACAGCGCTGCGAGATTTTTCCCGCCCAATGAACGTGGTGGGGTATCTCGAAGACGGTCAAGATCCCCCGGGCGATCCTGTGACCCCGAGTCTTCAACGACTCGGCGTGATCGATGACCTTGGCGACATCGCCCAGAGATACGCGATCGGGAGAGTGATCTTGGCCGACCCCGGTATTCAGTCG
>CAZQET010000415.1:0-1955 GCA_964591825.1 uncultured Conexibacteraceae bacterium | reverse complement strand
CTCACCGGGGCGGATCTACCTCGCCGGCCCCTACCACGGCGCGCCGCTCTCGGTGGTGACGATGAACTCGGCCAAGGTCGGGCCCTTCGATCTCGGCACGATCGTCGTCCGCTCGGCCTTCCAGATCGACCCCCATACCGCCCAGCTGCGCCTCGACGCAAAGGCATCGGACCCGATCCCCCACATCCTCTCGGGCGTCATCTTGCACCTGCGCGACATCCGCATCTACATGGACCGCCCGCAGTTCACCCACAACCCCTCGAGCTGTGAAGCCTCCCAGCTGGTCTCCACCCTGAGCGGCTCTGGCGCTGATTTCTCCACCCCCGCCGATGACTCCACGGTGACGGTCGCCAAACACTTCCAGCTGCTCAACTGCCTCACCCTGGGCTTCCGGCCAAAGCTCGGCATCCGCCTGCGAGGTGGCTCGCGGCGGGGTGCCTTCCCCGAGCTCAGAGCGACCTTCGCCTCCAGGGGGGCGAAGGACTCAAACCTGAAGCGGATCGAGGTCGAAATGCCCCATTCGGAGTTCTTTGCCCAAAACCACATCCGCACGATCTGCACGCGGCGCCAGTTCGACGCGGGCGATTGCCCGGCGGGCTCGGTCTACGGCCACGCCGTCGCCTACACCCCGCTCTTTGACGAACCGTTGCGCGGCGACGTGTATCTACGCTCCTCGGTCCACAAGCTGCCCGACCTGGTCGCCGACCTTCGCTCGGGGCAGATCAGGATCGTCGTCGAAGGCAAGGTCGGGCCATCCAAGACGGGAGGCATCCGCGCCTTCTTTGACAACCTGCCCGACGAGCCGCTGGATCGCTTCACGATGACCCTCTATGGCGGCAAGCGGGGCCTCCTGCAGAACTCGGCCAACATCTGCAAGTCCCCGCCGCTTGCCTCGGTCAAAGCGCTCGGCCAAAACAACCTCGGCGCGGTCTTCACCACGACCCTGCGTGGGCAGTGCAAGGGCAGCTCAAAGGCAAAGGGAGGGCAGGGCAAATGAGGCGAGCGCTGAGCGCTGGGATCTGCACAGCCGTGTTGGGGCTGTTCCTCGCCCCCGGCGCAAACGCCACCTTTGACGATCCGCTCTTCGTCTTCACCCCGAGCGCGGCGGGGCAGGGCGGCTCGCCCAAACCGCCCCCTGCCGGTCAGCTGGAAGGCGCCTGCGGCCTCGGCGTGGACAACCAGGGCCGCTTCTACGTCTCTGACTACTACCACCACGTGATCGACCTCTACAGCGGGAGCGCAAACTACGCCGCCTCGCCCACCAACGGCGCCTCCGGCTACATCACCCAGCTGGCAAACGAGGACCCCACCGACGGTCCTTGCGGCCTCGCCCTGGATGCCTCCAACGACCTCTACGTCAATAACTACCACCGAAACGTCGCCAAGTTCGGCCCCGCCGGCGGCTTTGCCCCGGGCCCCGTCTTTGACACCGCCAACCCGACCGGGGTGGCAACTGATGCGGTCTCCCACGTCTATGTGGATGACCGCGCCTACGTGGCCGAATATGACTCCAGCGGCGCGCTGCTTCGAAAGATCGGCGAAGGATCGCTCGAAGACGGCTACGGGGTGGCGGTATCGGCCTACCCCGCAACCGCCGGGCGCGTCTACGTTCCCGACGCCGCCACCCAGACGGTCAAGGCCTATGACCCGGCGATCAGCACCACGAGCCCCACTCAGACGATCAGCGGTCCCCCGGGGGGGTTCAAATCGCTCACCGACTCGGCGATCGCGATCGACAACACCACTGGTGAGATCTACGTGATCGACACCCTCGGCCCCCAGCTCTCCGAGCACCCCCAGGCAAGCGTCTACGTGCTGAGCTCCACCGGCGCCTATGAGGGCCGCCTCAAGTACAACGTGGTAAACGGCGCCCCCTCGGGCCTCGCCGTGGACAACTCACCCACCCCCACCCAGGGCCGCGTCTACGTCAGCTCGAGGATCAGCTCGGCCTCGAG
>CAZQET010000414.1:0-3957 GCA_964591825.1 uncultured Conexibacteraceae bacterium | reverse complement strand
GGCGACAGTTCGGCAGCAGTTGCTTCTCCTTGCGGCTCTGCAGGTTGCCGATGTAGTCCCTCTCGAAGGCGTCCCCCCAGCGCTCGTGCTTGGCAGCTAGGTCCTGCTGGCGGTTCTCCCCGACCAGCCTCACGCCCGCCTCTGCGAGGGCGCTCATCTCCTCCACCGGCACGTACTTGGTTGCGGCGAGGATCTCGACCTCCGGCCCCGCCAGGTCACGGGCCTCGGCGAGATTGGCGGCGATCCGCTCCGCGTCGAGGCCGTGGATCAGGCCGGGCATCTCAGTCCTCCTCGAGCCAGACGAGGCCGGCCTGGCGCCTGGGATCGCCGTCGCGGCGGTGTGAGAAGAAGAGCTCGGTCTCGCAGCGGGTGCAAAGCTCGGCCGCGGCGATCTGCTCCACCCCGGCGGCGCGCAGCTGGCGCTGCGCCTCCCGCCAGAGATCGACCTCGTAGCAGCAGGGCCCGATGCCGGGGCCGATCGCAGCGGCAGTAGCCTCGACGGCACTCGCGCCGCGAAGCGCGATCTCCTGCTCCAGCCCCCGACGGCCACCGTGCACGATCGCGGCGCCGCCCGGCCCGACCAGGGCGATCGGCAGGCAGTCGGCGCCGAAGACGAGGCCGACCATTCCGGGGTCCGTCAGCACGTGCCCGTCGGCCTCGGCCGGTGCCTCGTCGCCGTCGTGACGGGCGAGCTCGACTCCGTGTACCTGCCAGGCGCTGACGATCCGGGTCGGATCGATGCCGAGCGAGGCCAGCGGCTTGAAGCTCTCGCGCGCCGAGCCGAAGTCGCGCGTCGTGAACGCCGCCGTCGCTCCGGGCAACCGCGCCTCCAACCAGCGCCGGCCGTCGCGCTCACGCCACTCCATCGTCACCCCTCGCCGCCGCCAGCGCCGCCGCCAGCTCCTGCTCGGCGCCCGCGATGTCGCCGTCGAGCTTGCGCCGCAGCGCCTCCTTCAAGCCTCGTCCCAGCGCCGGCCCCTGGCGAACGCCCGCCGCGATCAGATCGTCGCCGTCGATCTCGAGCCGCACGTGTCGCCACGCGGCCATGTAGTCGTCGAGCCAATCCGCCCCCAGGGCACGGGCCAGCAGCAGCTCGACCGGTGAGCGATGCGCGGCGGCGGCCACGGCCCGCGAGGGCGTGGCGGGACGCTCGCGCGCGAGCTCCACCTCTGCGCCCGAGGGACCGATGGCAGCGGTGAGAATCGCTCGCTCGCGGGGAGTCGCGCTCCGCCACGGCTCGCTCACCAGCAGCTCCGCCGCGCGCCCGGCCAGCTCCGCCCCACCCTCGCGCAGCTCGATCAGACCCCACTCGTGAAGCAGCGAGAGCCCCCGCGGGGCGCTCACTTCGGCGGCGAGCCGGGTGAGCTCGGCGTCGCGCCGGTCGGCGGAAACGGTGCCGAGATCGGTCGCCCGCAGCAGCCGCTCGGTGCCCGGCTCGAGCTCGAAGCCGAAGCGCGCCGCGTAGCGAGCTGCCCGGATCGCCCGCGTCGGGTCGTCGGCGAAGGAGCCGGGATGCAGCACCCTGAGGAGCCCGGCGGCGAGGTCCGCCTGCCCGCCGTGGGGGTCGATCAGGCGCGGCTCGCCCTGCAATGGGATCGCCATCGCGTTGATCGTGAAGTCACGCCGGCACAGGTCGGCCTCGAGGTGCTGCGCCGGGCCGACGACTGGCAGCGCGCCTGGGTGTGGATAGGCCTCTGTCCGCGCTCGGGCCAGATCGACCTCGTGGCCCTCGACCCTGACCTTGGCCGTGCCGAAGCGGGCGTGCGAGGTGACCTCCGCCCCGAGCCGCTCGGCCAGCGCGGCGGCGTCGCCTTCGACCACCAGGTCGACGTCCGCGCGGCCGCGCCCCAGCAAGAGGTCGCGCACCGCGCCGCCGACCAGGTAGACCGGCTCGGTCGCGGCCTCGCGCACCGGCCTCAGCTCTGGGTGCATGTGCTCCAGGGCCTCGGCGATGCTCTCGCTGTGATCCGGCGATGCGTGCATGGACGGTTGCCTACCATGATCGCGTGCAGCGGAGACGAGCAGCGGCCCTTGCCGCCCTGGTTGCCGTCGCTGCCGCCACCGGCGTGCTCGTCGCCGCGGTGCTCGACGGCTCCTCCGGCGGCTCGACCGGGTCGCATTCGGTGGCAGCAGCCACGACGACCCGAACTGAAGCCAGCGCAGGAAGGGTGCGCAGTGCGGCGCCCGGGCCCAGCTGGAAGCCGTACACCGGGCCGGTGCCGATCCTCGAGTACCACGTGCTCGGTCCGGCATCGGCCGACGCGCCATACCCCGAGCTCTACGTGACCAGACCCGACTTCCACCGCCAGATGGACTGGCTTCAGGCCCACGGCTACGAAGCGGTGACGCTGGAAGCGGTGGAGCGCGCCTGGTACCACGGCGGAACGCTGCCCGCCAAGCCCGTCGTCCTCCAGTTCGACGACGGCTACCGCCCCGACTTCACCTACGCCCTACCCGAGCTGCGCCGCCACGGCTGGCCCGGCGTCCTCAACCTCAAGGTGGAGGGCTCCGGCCTCTACACCAGCAACGTCGAAGCGATGATCGACGCCGGCTGGGAGCTCGCGGCCCACACGATCAACCACCAGGACCTGACCACGCTGGGCGCCACCGAGCTCGAAGAAGAAGTCGCGGGCTCGCGGCAAATTCTGCGGCGCGAATATGGCGTGCCGGTCAACGACTTCTGCTATCCCGCAGGCAAATTCGACGCGACTGTGATCGCGGCCGTCGAAGCGGCTGGCTTCACGGCCGCGACGACCGAGATCCCGGGTTACGCCGAAAAGGACAAGCCGTACGAACTTGCTCGGTTCGAGATCCTTGGCTCGACGGGGGTCGGCGGGCTCGCTGAAGACCTTGGGTGAGCTAACGCCTCACGGGGATCCCGGCCGAGGCCATGCGCTCCTTGGCTTCCTGGACCGAGTAGGTGCCGTAGTGAAAGATCGAAGCGCACAGCACTGCATCGGCACCGCCCTCCGAGACTGCTTCGCTCAGATGATCAAGCGTGCCCGCGCCACCTGAGGCGATCACCGGCACCGAAACCGCATCGGCAACCGCCTTTGTCAACTCGATGTCGTAGCCGTCCTCGGTGCCATCGCGATCCATGCTGGTCAACAGCACCTCCCCCGCTCCGCGTTCGACTGCCTCTTTAGCCCAGGCGACCGCCTCGCGGCCTTCGACCTTCTTGCGGCCGCCGTTGACGTAGACGTCCCAGGCCGCTGAGTCACCGAACCAGCCCGACGGTGCCGCACAGGTCGGCGATGCGCTCCCAGGGCGCTCTTCGTCCGCGACGCGGCGTTTGGCGTCGATGGCTATCACCACGCATTGCGCGCCGAAGACGTCAGCGAGCTCAGTGAGCAACTCGGGTCGCGCCAGGGCCGAAGAGTTGACGGAGACCTTGTCCGCTCCAGCATCCAAGACGGCCTGTGCGTCCTCGACAGAGCGAATACCCCCGCCGATCGTAAAGGGGATGAACACGTTGTCGGCCGTGCGCCTAGCGAGTTCGACGATCGTGTCGCGCTTCTCGTGTGAAGCGGTGATGTCGAGGAAAACAAGCTCGTCAGCTCCCTCAGCGTCATAGCGCTCCGCCAGCTCCACGGGATCGCCCGCATCCCGCAGCCCGATGAAGTTCGTCCCCTTCACCACGCGCCCGGCATCCACGTCCAGACAAGGAATGACCCGCTTGAGCACCATCCGAGAAGCGTAGTGAGAGTAGGGACCCGGGGCACCCTCCTCCAGAGACCGTTGCGCAGCAGGTCGGAGGGGCGATTCGAAGCGTGGTCCCTGAGCCTCTGGCGGAGGGTGCCCCGGGTCTCTTACCCGCGCAGCGCTTCAATTGCCTGAGCTACGGTGAAGCGGCGCTCATAGAGAGCCCGACCCACGATGACGCCTTCTAGATTTGAGGCGGCCAAGCTCGCGATCCTTTCAAGATCGAGTAGCTGTCCGACACCCCCGGATGCAATG
>CAZQET010000413.1:0-1756 GCA_964591825.1 uncultured Conexibacteraceae bacterium | reverse complement strand
GCGAAGGCGACGGCGAGGGGGAGGCCGACGTAACCGAGGCCGACGATGCCGATCTTCATCATCCGCAGTGTAGGCCGGAGGGCAGAGCGCTTGGCCGCGGCGGCAAGCGCTGGGCAAACGGGTGCGAATCGGTTGGACAGTTTGAGAACACTGTCCTACTCTGAATGGGTGGATTCGCCCCCGACTTCGAATCCAGAAAAAACACGCCCCGGTACGCAAAGTCTGCCGCGTGCCTACCTCGTGCGCTCCCAGAGGGAGCGATTGCTGGAGGCGATGCTGCGCGTCGCGGCGGCCAAGGGATACGAGGCGACGACGGTCACCGACGTGGTCGAGGTGGCGGGAGTGTCACGCGAGGCCTTCGACGAGATGTTCGAGAGCAAGGAGACCTGCTTCCTCGAGGCCTACGAAGCGGTCTTCGACGTGCTCGTCGCCCACGTGACCAGCGCCTTCGAGGCCGCGGCGAACGTTCCCTGGCCGGAGCGGATCACGGCCGGCCTGAGCGCCCTCGTGGGGCTGCTCTCGATCGAGTCCGGCATCGCCCGCCTCTCGATGGTCGAGGCGACTGCGGCCGGTGACGACGCTCGCGCCCGCTACCGGGCGGCGCTGGCGCGCTTCACCCCGTTTCTCGAGGAAGGGCGCGACTACGCCACCGGGGGCGAGGAACTTCCCGCCGACACTGCCCGCTTCGCGATCGGCGGCGCCACCTCGATGATCTTCGACGAGATCCGCGCCGGCCGTGGTCCCGAGCTGCGCCGCATCCTCCCCGACCTGGTCTTCACGGTGCTGATGCCGTATCTCGGGCCGGAGGAGGCCGAAGACGAGATGCGCCGCGTAATCCGCGAGCACCCGGTGGAGTAGCTCAGACTCCTTGGCCGTGGCGACCTTCACCGGAGGCGAAGCGTTGGGCGCCTTCGACGGCCACGTGAAGGGTCTCGCGACCGAGGCGGTGCTCGAGCGCGATGCCATCGGCAAGCGGCATGCCGAAGCCTTCGATGGCGGCCTGGCGGTCGGCAAGCATGGTCTCCTGGGGGAAGCCGGCGATCTTCTCGGCCAGCTCGAGGGCCCGGTCGAGGTGCTCGCCGGGGTCGGCGATCTGGTTGACGAGACCGATCCGATGAGCCTCCTCGGCCGCGACGGGGCGACCGGTGAGGATCAGCTCCAGGGCGCGGCCCATACCGATGATGCGGGGAAGTCGCTGGGTGCCGCCGTCGACGAGGGGCACGCCCCAGCGCCGCTCGAAGAGCCCGAAGGTCGATTGCGGCGTGGCGATGCGCAGGTCGCACCAGAGCGCCAGCTCCACTCCGCCGGCCAGGCACCAGCCGTCGACCGCGGCGATCGCCGGCTTCGCCGGGGTCAGCCTGGTCGGGCCCATCGGGCCGTGCGGGTGGTCGACGTCGAGGTTCATCGCCTTCAGGTCTGCGCCGGCGCAGAACGCCTCGCCGCCGGCGCCGGTGAGGACCAGCACCCGCGCTCCCTCATCGGCCTCGAACTCCTTCAGACCTTCGCGAAAGGCCTCGGCGGCGGCTGCGTCGATCGCGTTGCGCCGCTGCGGGCGGTCGATCGTCAGCACCGCCGCCGCACCGACCCGCTCGTAGCGCAGCTCCTCGCCCATCGTGGGCATCCTCCCACAGGGTCGAGGGGTTGGGAGCGGGCGGGCTAGTCGCAGTGGCCTTCCGGGTCCCACGGCGACGCTCCACTCCCGGGTGCGCCCCGGCACGCGCGGCATCCGAGGGCAGGTGCTCGATTGCCTGAGCCA
>CAZQET010000412.1:0-4767 GCA_964591825.1 uncultured Conexibacteraceae bacterium | reverse complement strand
CGGCCGCCTCGATCGAGGCCTGGCAGAAGGCCGGCGCCCTGATCCGCGACGCCGAGCCGGCGATCTGGGCGATGGAGCAGGAATACACCGGCCCCGACGGCGGCTCCCACGTGCGCCACGGCATCCTCGCTCGCGTCCGCGTCGAGGACTTCACGACCGGCACGATCCTCCCCCACGAGCGCACCCTGCCCGGTCCCAAGCAGGACCGGCTGGAATTGATGCGGGCGACGCGCTGCAACCTCTCGCCGATCTTCTCGCTGAGCACAATCGACCCCTGGCCGCTCGCCGCCAAGGAGACCGCGGTCGAAGACGTCTGGGGCGAAGCGACCGATGCCGCCGGGACGGTCACCCGCATCTGGCAGCTGCCGCAGCTGAGCGAAGAGATCCCGGCGCTGCTCGCCGACGCTCAGCTGCTGATCGCCGACGGCCATCACCGCTATGAGACCGCGATCGCCTACCGCGACGAGATCGGCGGCGAGGGTGACCACAACTACACGCTGATGGCGATCACCGGCCTCGACGACCCGGGCCTCTCGGTCTACCCCACCCATCGCCTGCTCTCCGACTTCCGCGAGGACCCCGAGCGCCAGCGCCGCCTCGGCGAGGGCCTGCGCGAGCTGTTCGAGGTCGAGGAGGTCGAGACCGAGCGAGTCGACCCACTGGGAGAGGACGGGGTCGGCGTCTTCGGCCTCTACGACTCCCACCACCAGCGGGCCTACCGCCTGCGACTGAAGGACAGCGCGATCGCCGAGCTCGATCGCGAGCTCGAGGGCATGCCCGAGGCCTACCGTCGCCTGGACGCCGCCATTCTCGAGACCCTGGTGCTGAAGAAGCTTGCCGGGCTCAGCGAAGAGGACATCCTCGCCAAGCGCGGCATCGGCTACGCCAAGAGCGTCGAGGACTCGCTGCGCCTGATCGAGGACGGCACCTACGACGTCGCCTTCATCCTCCGCCCGATCCCGGTCGACCAGACCCGCGCGATCTGCGAAAGCGACGCCAACATGCCACCCAAGTCGACCTACTTCTACCCCAAGGTGCTGACCGGACTGGTCTTCAACCCGCTCGCCTGATCCGCGCCGCCGCGTAGGATCGGGGCGTGGTCAAGATCTACACAAAGAAGGGCGACGACGGGACGACCTCGCTCTGGTACGGCGGCCGGGTGCCGAAGTGCCATCCGCGCACCGAGGCTTATGGCGCGCTCGACGAGGCGGCTTCGCAGCTCGGCCTCGCCCGTGCATTCTGCGACGCCGGCGAGGAGGAGCTCGCCGCTGACATCCTGCGCCTGCAGGACGACATCTTCATCGCCGCCGCCGAGCTGGCGACCGCGCCCGAGGCCGCCGGGCGGCTCGAGGACGGCGTCAGCCGCACCAGCGAGGCGATGGTCGCCGAGCTGGAGGAGCGGATCGACCGCTACATGAGCGAGGTCGAGCTGCCGCCCCAATTCGTCATCCCCGGCGGCAACCGGCTCTCGGCTCAGCTCGACGTCGCCCGCACGGTGATTCGCCGCGCCGAGCGCCGCATCGCCGCCCTCGCCGAGGCGGGCGAGCTGGCGAGCGAGACCGTGGTGCACTTCGTCAACCGCGCCTCCGACCTGATCTACGCGATGGCCCGCTTCGCCGACGTCGACGACCCGGTGCTGTTTCAGGGCCGGCGACGGGAGAGCTGAGTGGGATGGCGACTTTCACCGCCATGCGGACATGACTCGCCGGCGATGAAGGTCATCGCCCGCCGGAAGGAGAGCGGAGCGAACCGAATCCTGGGATACGCCCACGACGTCGAGATCGAGGGCGGCCACACGATTCGCGTCGACGAGCCGCTGACAGCAGGCGGCACCGACACCGGTGCCCCGCCCACCCGCCTCCTCGCCGCCGGTCTCGCCGGCTGCGTTGCGGTGACGATCGAGATGTACGCGGGGCGCAAGGGCTGGGACGTGGGTGCGGTCGAGGTGGAGGTCGAGGTCGAGCACCGCGACTACCTGCCGCTCTCCTACGCCGTCACCCTGCGCTTGCCGGCCGAGCTGAGCGACGAGCAGCGGGAGCGCCTCCTGGCGATCGCCGGCAGATGCCCGGTGCACAGGGTGCTCGCATCCGAGACGCCGGTCGTCGTCTCGGACCGAGTCGAGGCACTCTGATGGACCTTGGGCTCGAGGGCCGCGCCTGCGTCGTCACCGGAGCCAGCCGCGGGATCGGGGCCGAGACCGCGCGCCTGCTCTGCGCCGAGGGAGCCAGGGTGCTGCTGATCGGGCGCGACGAGGAGCGATTGGAGGTCGCCGCGGACGCGGCCAGAGCAGCCGGCGCCGAACACGGCGGCGAGGCGGCGACGCTGGCCCTCGACGTCACCACCGCCGATGCCGGTGAGCGCCTCCTGGCGGCGGCGAGCGAGCGCTTCGGCGCCCTCGACGTGCTCGTCAACAACGCCGGCACGGCCCAGTGGCGACACCTCGACGACGTGCCGGAGGAGGATTGGTACGCCCAGTACGAGCTCAACGTGATGGCGCCGCTGCGGGCGATGCGTGTGGCGATCCCGCCGATGGCCGAGCGCGGCTGGGGCCGCGTCGTCAACGTCTGCTCGACCGCCGGCAAGCGCCCCTCGGCGTCGATGCCCGAGTACTCGGTGGCGAAGGCGGCCGAGCTCTCGCTCTCGCGCCTCTTCGCCGACCGCTACGCCGGCAGCGGCGTCCTGGTCAACGCGATCTGCCCTGGCCCGGTCGAATCGGAGATGTGGATGGAGCCCGGCGGCCTGCTCGACCAGTCCCAGGCGATGGCCGGCGAGGAGAGCCGCGAGGCGGCGCTGGCGACGGCCGGCTCCAAGCGCCCGATCGGCCGCCTCGCCGAGCCCGGCGAGATCGCCGGCGCGATCGCCTTCCTCTGCTCCGAGCGCGCCTCCTACGTCGCCGGCGCCGCCTGGTCCGTTGATGGCGGCACCGTCCAGGTGATCATTTGAGACGGCTGCAAACCGGCGCCTGGCGGCGTCCTCGGTCGCTGGCGTGCAGAGCACGCCCGCTCGCTGCGTCCTTGCCAGCCTTGGTTTTCGCCGTCTCAAGACATGACGATTGAAGCTGCGGTCCTGCTACCGCTCTATGGCTGGCCCGATGACGAGCCGGGGCTGGTCTTCACGGAGCGACGGGCTGATCTGCGGCGGCACGCGGGCGAGATCTCGTTCCCCGGCGGTCGGCGCGACCCAGGCGATGCCGACCTCAGCGCCACGGCGCTGCGCGAGGCGCAAGAGGAGATCGGCCTCGACCCAGCGGCCGTGGAGCTCGGCGAGCGGCTGCCGCCGACCAACACCTTCGTCACCGGCTACCGCATTCACCCGCTCGTCGGCCACATCGCGCATCCGCACGAGCTGGACCTGCGCCCCAACCCGACCGAGGTCGAGACCCTTCTCACCTTCTCGCTCGCCGTGCTGCGCGAGAGCTACGAGATGCGCCGCCTGATCCGCCGCGGCGTCCCCATCCACACGCCGACCTTCGAGATCGAAGGCCGGCTGATCTGGGGAGCGACCGCGCGAATCCTCGGCGATCTGTTCGACAGCCTCGGCTAGGCCTTCTCGGCGGCCGACTGAGGAACGATCCGAATGTACGGCTTCGGCGATTCCCAGCCATCCGGGTAGATCTCCTTCGCTTCGTCGTTGGAGACCGAGCCGGCGATGATCACGTCCTCGCCCCGCTGCCACTGGGCCGGCGTCGCGACCTTGTGGTTGGCGGTGAGCTGCAGCGAGTCGATCACCCGCAGCACCTCGTCGAAGTTGCGGCCGGTGGTCATCGGGTAGACGAGGATCAGTTTGATCTTCTTGTCGGGACCGATGGCGAAGACGTTGCGCACCGTCTGGTTGTCGACCGGCGTGCGATCCTCGACGGGACCGGAGACGTCGGCCGGCAGCATCCCGTAGAGGCGCGCCACGTTGAAGTCGTGGTCGCTGATGATCGGGTAGTTGGGCGCCGTCCCCTGCGTCTCCTCGATGTCCTTGGCCCACTCCTCATGGCGATCGAGCGGGTCAATCGAGAGGCCGATGATCTTCACGCCCCGCTTGGCGAACTCCGGCTCGATGCTCGCCATGTAGCCGAGCTCGGTCGTGCAAACCGGCGTGAAGTCCTTCGGGTGGGAGAAGAGGACCGCCCACGAGTCGCCGATCCAGTTGTGGAACCTGATCCGACCCTCCGTGGTGTCGGCCTCGAAATCCGGTGCTACGTCGCCAAGCTGCAGAGCCATGTGACCGTCCTCTCGGTGCTGACCTGATTTACCTGAATCCTTATCGGAGTCTAGACGTATCGGCGAAGATCTCGACGGGGATGCGCCAGCGCTCCCCCGCGGTGCGGACGATCTCAATGCCGGCCGTGAGGATCGTGGCCTCAACCGTCCCGCTCGCCTCGTAGACGAAGCGGCGCACGGGCGTTTCCACCAGGCGCTCGAGCAACCGCTCCAAGCGTGAGCCGTGGATCGCCTCGAGGTTCTCGCGATCGCCCGTCGCCGAGCCCAGCAGCCAGTAGACAGCGGCGACGTCGGCGACGAGGTCGAGCACGGTCGCCGGACGGTCGGGGTCGGCGAGGGCCGGCTCGATCCCGGCCGCCGCAATCGCCGCCAGGCCCTCCTGGCGGCGGCTCGTGCCCCGCACCTGCCAGCCCTCGCCGAGCAGCCGCCCGCCCAGCTCGCGACCGCGGCAGCCGCAGCCGACGATCAGCGCCCGCGCCAACTCAGGTCGCCTCAAAGCGCCGGCGACGGCGCAGCTTCTCCAGCTCCTCTTCGGCGACTTCGTCGCGCAGTTCCT
>CAZQET010000411.1:0-14225 GCA_964591825.1 uncultured Conexibacteraceae bacterium | reverse complement strand
ATTTCCTGCGGCCCTACGGCATCGCAATCGACTCGAAAGAAGACGTTTGGGTGGCCGACACAGGGAACAATCGCCTGCAGGAGCTCTCGTCGACGGCGGAATACCTGAGCAAGTTCGGCGAAGCGGGAAGCAAAGAAGGCTTGCTGAGCGCGCCCGCGTCGGTGGCAATCGCGGGGACGGGGGAACTGCTCGTCGCGGACAGCGGCAACAGCCGCATCGAGGCGTTCAATGCGAGCGGTGGGTATCTCTCCAGCTTCGGCGAAGAAGGCATGGGAAAAACGGCCTTCAGGCAACCCCAGGGCATCGCCGTGGCGCCGGGCGGCCTGATCTACGTTGCCGACACGGAAAACAACCGGATCGCGGTCTGGCGCTAGCGGTCGTGCACCGGGCCAATCCGCGACTAGACTGACGCCATCGGGGCGTGGCGCAGCCTGGTAGCGCGCCGCCTTTGGGTGGCGGAGGTCCCCGGTTCGAATCCGGGCGCCCCGATATCCGTAGCACA
Organism: uncultured Conexibacteraceae bacterium; assembly: GCA_964591825.1. Lineage (GTDB taxonomy): Bacteria > Actinomycetota > Thermoleophilia > Solirubrobacterales > 70-9 > VRUE01. The sequence goes on along the minus strand of CAZQET010000411.1, from coordinate 13,723 downwards.
ATTCGTGCTACATTTAATTTATGAGCCGATCTCTACATGTCCGTTTGGACGACAGCTCGGCTGCCGCACTAAGAGTCGTGCGGCAAAGTGGAGCAAGCGACTCCGAGGCCGTGCGCACCGCTCTCCGGGAGGCTGCTGCCAGGCGTCGCTCGCGTTCGTCCATAGTGGCGGAGGTCAAGCGATTGTCGGCCGACGAAGCGGATCGTGCCGAGATGCGGATCGTCCGCGAGCAGATGGCCGAACTGGCTCCAGAAGACCTCGACTGACGTGGTGCGCGGAGAGATCTTTTGGTTGCCTGCTCCACGCGGCGCACGCGGACGCGAGCAACGAGGTGCTCGGTATGCGGTCGTCGTTCAGGCTGACGAGTTCATGGGATTGAGCACCACCCTCGTGTCGCCGACCTCGACCAGCGCGCGTCCAGCCACGTTCCGTCCGTCTATCAGCCTGGACGGCACTGAGACCCGAGTTCTGGTCGAGCAGACTGTCGTCATCGATCCACAGCGCCTGGGACATTCCGCTGGTCGCCTCAATGCCGACGAGCTTCGAGCTGTAGACGATGCCCTTGCTTTGGTCCTGGGCCTCTGATCATCGCCCGATTCCACAATGAAGCCGACAGAAGAGAACGAAGCGATAGTCCGGCGCTTTCTACGGCGAGCTCTGGAATCGCTGGCGACTTGACGTCGTCGACGAGATCGTGTCCGGCAAGCTGTGCTTCCGAGAATCACTTGGGTCCACCCATGAAGGCCGCGACGACTTCAAGCGCTACGTAGAAGACGTTCGAGCGCTGTCCGCAAAGCTCGGTCTTGTCGATGGAGCAGCCAGGCGTTATGTCCCCCGGACAGGTGTCGGTTCACGAATCGTTCACGGGTGCCGATGGTGGCGATGTGAATCGTCCGGAAATTGCGCAAAAAGAGCGCCGGGTCGAACGGGTGCAGCTGGAGACCGACCGGCAGCGGATCATCGGCGACGTGACGTTGCCGCCGGAGGGCTACCAGAGTCGCTTCTCCGACTCGCTCAACCGTCCTGAGGTCAGCTTCATCCCGCTGGTCAACGCCGAGGTGTCGTCGATCATGGGCGGTGACGTAGAGCGCTTTCCGTTTCTCGTCGTCTCCAAGTCGCACATCCGAATCGCCTTTCCGCTCGAGTCGGTCTAGCGTCCTGAGTCGTAAGTCCTGCACCCCCCCGGCGGCGTCTCGCCGTCCGTGGCGGCGTCCTCGGATTTGCCTTTGCAAACCGGCAAAGCCTGCATCCTGCGTCCTTGCCACGACCGGCGATCCACTCGCCGGATGCGACACACGACTTACGACTCAGGACGCTAGCGGCACGCAATGACTACGCCATGTGCGGGAGCGACGCTCGCGACCGCCACGGGCGTAGGCGCCGAGGTCGATCAGGAAGGCGAGCACGACGATGAACCACTCAAAGCCGCTGACCCGATTGGAGGAGCTCCACATCGCCGCGTAGGCGAGCGTCGTCCAGGGCAGCAGGAAGAAGCCGAGGAAGGGCACGATCCAGCTCTCGAAGGCACGGCTGAGCAGGTTGGTGAAGAGCCACAGCACGAACAGCGCCAGCCGCGGCGAGATCAGGGCGAAGAGAATGACGAGACAGCCGATGCGCTCAAGCTACCCTGTTTCGAGTGCTGGGACTCAGGAAGACAAAGATGCCGAGCGCCGAGCAGGCGCTGCCCGGGCGCAGTGAGCCCGCCTTCGATGTGCCCGAGCGGCACGCGGTGCTGGGCACTCCGCTGAAGCCGCCCTTCCCGGAGGGGATCGAGACGGCCTACTTCGCGCTCGGCTGCTTCTGGGGTGCGGAGCGGCTCTTCTGGACGATCGACGGCGTCTACACGACCGCTGTTGGCTACATGAACGGGACCACGCCGAACCCCACCTACGAGGAGGTCTGCACCGGCAAGACCGGCCACGCGGAGGCGGTGCTGGTCGCCTTCGACCCGGCCAAGGTCTCCTACGCGGACCTGCTCAAGGTCTTCTTCGAGGAGCACGACCCGACCCAGGGCATGCGCCAGGGCAACGACGTCGGCACCCAGTACCGCTCCGGGATCTACTTCACCGGTGACGCGCAGAAGGCGACCGCGGAGATGGCGCGGCGGGCTTATGACGAGGATCTGCGCGCGGCCGGGTACGAGCCGGTGACGACCGAGGTCGAGCCCGCCGCCCCCTTCTACTACGCCGAGGACTACCACCAGCAGTATCTGCACAAGGTGCCGAACGGCTACTGCGGCCTGGCCGGCACCGGCGTCTCCTGCCGCATCCCCGTCGGCGAATAGCATCCCGCGCCGGTGACGCCCTCTCTCGGCTCCTACATCGGCGGCTGCCTGGCCGTTATCGGCATCGTCAGCGCGGTCGGCCTCGGTGGCTATTGGCTGCGGCGCTGGATCGTGCCGGAATTCTCCGGGGCGCTGGCGCGGCTCGCCGACGCCACCTTCGCGGTCGGCCTGTTGGTCCTCACGCTGGAGCTGCTCGGCTCGCTGAGCATCCTCTACACGGGCTGGATCGTCGTCGGCTGCATCGGGGTCGGTCTCGGGGCCGCCTGGCTGGGCTGGTCGAAAGCGCCGGCCGAGAGCCGCGAAATCAGCGCCCCCCAGGTGCAGAACCTGGCGCTGCTGATTGCGATCGGCGTTGCCTCGTTCACGGTTGCCGAGTGGACCTTCCCCTCGCAGCTCAGCCTCGACCAGGGCATGTTCGGCGGCGACACGACCTGGTACCACATGCCCTTCGCGGCCCGGTTCGCGCAGGAACACTCGATCATCCACCTGCACTTCACCGATCCGCTGCGGCTGGCGGCCTGGTTCTACCCGCAGAGCTCGGAACTGATCCACGGCTCGGCGATCGTCCTCTTCAAGAGCGACTGGCTCTCGCCGCTGATCAACCTCTTCTGGCTGGCGATCGCGCTGCTGGCCGCCTTCTGCATCGGCCGCCCCTACAAGGTGGGGCCGGCGACCCTGGTCGCCGGGGCGCTGATCCTCGACTCGGGGGTGATGATCGAGACCCAGCCGGGCGAGGGCCGCAACGACATCATGGGCGTCGCCTTCCTGCTCGCCTTTGCCGCCTTCCTGATCAACGCGCACCAGCGGCGGGCGCCGAAGGAGGGTGCGGTGCAGGACGCGCCGGAGAGGGGCGAGCCGCTGCTCGACAAGGGACCGCTGGTGGTCGCGGGGATCGCTGCCGGTCTCGCCGCCTCGGTCAAGTTCACCTTCCTCGTGCCGGTGGTCGCGATCGGACTCGGCGTGATCGTCTTCAGCGGCCGCGGGCGGCGCTTGACCACGGCCTGGGTCCTGGGCCTCTCGACCTTCGTCACCGGCTCCTATTGGTACGTCCGGGCGGCGATCAAGACCGGCGGCAACCCGATCCCGACCACCGGTTTTGGGCCGCTGCACCTGCCCCGCCCCAACCAGATGCCGCTCGACCCGCGGCCGCGCTTCGCCGTCGCCCACTACCTGACCGAGCCGACGATCTACCGCAAATGGTTCTTTCCCCAGCTCGAGAACGCCTTTGGGCCGCTCTGGCCGCTGATTCTGATTGCCGCCGTCGCCGCCGTGGTCTACATAGCCGTGCGCTCGCGCAACACGATCCTGCGGGTGATTGCGGTGGCGGCGCTGGCGACCGCGGTGGTCTACCTCTTCACGCCGCTGACCGCGGCCGGCAACGAGGGCGCGCCGACGGGCTTCTTCACCAACACTCGCTATCTCGTGCCGGGCCTGGTGCTGGCGATGACGCTGCTGCCGCTGGCGCGGCCTCTGCGGGCGCCCGAGCCGCGTGCCTGGCAGACGCTGCTCTTCCTCACCGGCGTCTACACGATCACGGTGCTGACCACCCCGCGCTGGTATCCGGGCTACATCGTCGGCACCGTCTTCCTCACCCTGGCCCTGGTCTGGGCGCCGACGGGCTTTGGGATGGCGCGCTCACGAAGGGTGATGAGCCGCGCCGTGGTCGCCGCCGGAGCCGCCGCGGTGGTGCTGCTCGCCGTCGTGCTCGGCCGCGCTCAGGAGGTCCAGTACTTCGACCACCACTACACGCGCACGACGCTCTTCCTCCAGGACGGCGGCCCGCGCGAAGCCTTCGCATTCGCTCACAACCTGGAAAACAAGCGGATCGGGATCGCCGGTTCGGGCGAGATCTTCTTCGGCCAGTACGGCTTCTACGGCAAGAACCTCAACAACTACGTCCAGTTCATCGGCGTGCCCGGGCCGCATGGGACCTACCGGTTGGCAACCAGCTGCCGTCAGTTCCGCCGCCGGATCAACGCCGGCGACTACGACTACCTGATCATCAGCCAGTACACCGAGGACAATGCCGATTCCCCCTACTGGTATCCGATCTACGCCTGGGTGAAGAACGATCCAGCGCTGGAACAGGTGATCGAAGAGCCCGAAATCACGCCCGAGCCCGACTGGGTCTTCCGGGTCAAGGGCAAGCTCGACCCGGCGGGCTGCTAGGAAGCGCCGCCCTCGAGGAAGCGCTTCAGCTTGTCCGGCATGGTGTCGGCCAGCCGGCCGCGGAGCACGCCGACCAGCGGGCCGCGGATCAATAGGCCCAGCGCCCTGCCCAGGTCGACCTCGAGCCGGTAGGTGGCGCGGGTACGCCCATCGCCGAGATCCTCAAGCTCCCAGCTGCCCTCGATCGACTTCAGGTCGCCCTTCTCCTGGGACCAGGAGATGCGGGTCGGCGGCGCGTAGGAGAAACGCATCTCCGCGCCGAGCCGGCGGACCTTGGCGTCGGTCTCCATGTGGACGAGCACCTGGTTGCCCGCGCCGTCGCGCTCGCGGCATTCGGCGACCTTGATCTCCGGTTGCCAGCGGGGCGAGCCCTCGACGTCGGCGGCGAGCTCGTAGACCGCTGCGATCGGCGCCTCGATCTCGGTGCTGGCGGAGCCGACGATCGTGCCCATCGTTCCGCTCAGACCGGGGCGAGGGCGTGCTCGCGGATCAGCTCGGCGGAGCGCTCGGGCTGCTCCCACCAGAACATGTGGCCGACGCCGGCCAGGGTCTCGAGCCGGGCGCCGGGAATCAGACCGGCGATCTGCACGCCGTTGGGGTAGCCGAGCAGGCGGTCGACGTCGCCGTGGATGACCAGGGTCGGGAGGTCGATCGCACCGAGCCGTTCGTGCGTGTCGTGGGCGCCGCAGGCGCGCATCTGCTGGAGGATTACCGGTTGCGGCGAGGACAGCGCCGAGGCCATCTCGGTGAAGGCGGCGTAGCGCGAGTCGTCCTCGCGGAAGCCTGGGGAAAGGTTGATCTCCCACATCGCCCGGAAGACCCGGTCGCGCTCCCCCGAGGCGAATGCGGCGCCGAGCATCTGCAGGTCCTCGGGCGCCATCAGCGAGCTCTCCGGGCCGCCGCAGTAGCTGGCGCCGATCGTCAGCGTGCGGATCCGCTCGGGGTGGGCGAGCGCCAGCTCCTGGGCGATCATCCCGCCCATCGAGATGCCGACGACATGGACCGTCTCCAGCTTCAGCGCGTCGAGCAAGCCGGCGGTGTCGGCGGCGAGGTCGGTGATCGCGAACGGCAGCTCGGCCTCGCCCGAGAGGCCCATGCCGCGGTTGTCGAAGACGATCGTCTCGAAGCTGCCCTGCAGCTCGTCGAGGAAGGGCCGTCCCCAGGCGAGATGTGTGGCGCTCATCCCCTGGATCAGCAGCAGTGGCTCGCCTTCGCCGGTGCGCTCGTAGTGCAGCTCCGTCCCCGATGCATCGACCCTGGGCATCAGTCTGATCCTACGCCCTAATCTAGGCGACGCGAGCCCCAGTAGCTCAGTGGACAGAGCACCGGCCTTCTAAGCCGATGGTCGCTGGTTCGAATCCAGCCTGGGGCGTCTTGTCGCCGTTAGATTGTTCGCGTGGCCGAGGTTCTCTACTACGCGATCCCCGCCTTCGTGCTGCTGCTGGCCCTCGAGCTGCTCTCGTTCAAGTACGCGCGGGACGAAGAGCTGGTCGGGTATGAGGCGCGGGACACGCGGACGAGTCTGGCGATGGGGGCCGGCAACGTCGTGATCAACGCGGTCTGGAAGCTCGCCGTGCTCCTCGTCTACGCCGGGATCTACGAGCTCAGCCCGCTGCGGATGCCGGCCGACGAGTGGTGGACCTACGCGCTGCTCTTCCTCGCCGACGACCTCGCCTACTACTGGTTCCACCGCGTCCATCACGAGGTGAGGGTCTTCTGGGCGAGTCACGTCGTCCACCACTCCTCCGAGCACTACAACCTCTCGACCGCGCTGCGCCAGACCTGGACGCCGATGACGGCGCTGCCCTTCTGGGCGCCGCTGGCGATTCTCGGCTTCGCCCCCTGGATGATCCTGCTGCAGCAGTCGATCAGCCTGATCTACCAGTTCTGGATCCACACCGAGCGGGTGAAGAAGATGCCCGCCTGGTTCGAGCTCTTCTTCAACACGCCCTCGCACCACCGCGTCCACCACGGCGCCAACGAGGTCTACCTCGACCGCAACTACGGCGGCATCCTGATCATCTGGGATCGCATGTTCGGCACCTTCCAGGGCGAGGGCGAGCGGGTTCGCTACGGGTTGACCAAGAACATCCGCACCTTCAGGCCGACCCGCGTCGCCTTCCACGAGTTCATCGACCTCTGGCACGACGTGCGAGCGGCGAGCGGCTGGCGGCACAAGCTGGGCTACGTCTTTCGCGGCCCGGGCTGGTCGCCTGACGGCAGCGGCGGTGGCACGCGCGGCTGAGCGCGGCTGTTCGTTTGCTTACGGCCACGGCGGGGTAGGCCCGTTTGCATGGAGCTATCAATCCTTTTGATCATCATCGGGATCGTTCTGGCGATCCTCGTCAACTACATCCTCGGCATCATCGTCGTCCTGATTGGCCTGGCGATGCTGTTGCTTCCGCGCCTGGGAGGTGGTGCCCGCAGGGTCTGACGTGGGGGGTCAGAGCGACTCCCGGGAGCCGAGCGTGACGGGCGTGCGAAGCTGGAGCGAATGACGCCCTGGAAGCTGCCGATCGTCGTCGCCGCACTCGTGGCGCCCGTGGTCGGGGGCTTCCTGCTCGGTGGACCGGGAGTGGGGGTGGCGGTCGGCGCGCTGGCCGCCGTCGTCCTCGTGGCCGTGGCGATTCGCCAGCGGCCGGAAGGGCCAATCGGCGAGATCGCGCCGAAGGACGCGCCCAGGCACGTCCTCATCGTTGCCGCCGACGACGTTGACGATCCCGGCGACGTGGAGCGGATCGCGCGTGCGGCGGGGATCGACGCGGACGGCGCGGGCGACGGCGAGGTGCGGGTGCTCGTGCCGGCGCGGATCGGCTTTCTCGACCGCTGGGCCTCCGACGTCGAGGGCGCCCGCCAGCACGCTCAGCAGCGCCTGGTGATGACCGTGGCGGCCCTGGCGAAGGCGGGAATCGCGGCCGAGGCGCGGGTCGGCGACGAGGACGTCGTGCAGGCGGTCGAAGACCAGCTGCAGGCTTACCCCGCGACCGAGGTGGTGCTGGTCAGCGGTGAGGAGGAGGGCGACGAGGCGGCGACGCAGCTACGCCAGCGCCTACGGGCGGAGTTCCATCACGTGCAGGTGGGCAACGGCTAGCAGGGGTGGGGCCGAGCGGCACTCTTCACCACCTGGAAGGCGCTGCCGGGGATGCGCTTGAGCTGGTCCAGGCTCTCGTCGTCCCAGCGGCGGTCGCTGGTGCCGCCGAAGTACCAGTTGGAGCCGTTGTCGGCGACGATCATCCCGTAGCGCTTGAGGGCGGTCGCGATCACGCGGGCAGGGCCGCTGAAGTGGCCGAGGCCGTAGCCGGGCTTCAGTCGCAGGCGGGTGCCCATCGCCGGTGCGCGCGGGTCCGACGTGTCGCCGGCGCAGTGCGAAGCGGGGTGGACCCAGGCGTTACGGGTGCTCTCGAAGGTGACGCGGATCGCGTGGTCGATATGGCCAGAGGTGACCTCGTCGTAGCGGAGCAGGCCCGGGAGGATCGGCAGGCCTGCGGCGTCGGCAGAGGTCCAGGAGTCGGGGCGGCGGGCCGCCGAGCGCAGATCCCATTCGGTACCGGAGTCGGCGTTCCAGTGCGGATGGGGCCCGCCCCGGAAGAAGGCCCGGTAGAGCTCGTAGAGGGTGCAGCTGGCGCGATCGACGACGAGGACGTGACGGTCGCCGTCGCTGCGGTTGCCGCCCTCGACCGGTGCGCCGTTCGGGATTGGGAAGGGACCTGGGTCGCTCTCGTCACCGTAAGCGGTGTAGTGGATCGGCAGCTCGGGTTGACCGGCGCCGACGACGGCGTAGGGGAAGCCGTAGGTGCGGGGCGAGCCGAAGTCGGGGTGGAGGAAGTCGCTGCCGTGGGCGTCGATGTAGGCGATGGTGGTGGCGGAGCCGGGGGCGATGGGGGCGCGCGAGACGTCCTGGTTCCAGGCGGCCTCAGTTGGAAGGGACGGGGCGCGTGGCGAGAGGCTGGCCGGCGGCTGGGGGAAGACGGGGCAGCCGCCGAGGTTGGGGTAGGGACCTAGCGCTGCGGCTGGGCGGGCGGCCCATGCTGCCGTCAGGGCCAAGGCGAGTGCGGTAAGCACGATCGCCGCACGGCGCATCCGACCTTGACCCACCTCTGGTGTGGTCAATGTCGGCTACGCTCCGCCGCCGTCGCGGTCACGCACCCGTAGTCGACCGATCTCGAGCTCCTCGACGGCGAGCTTGCGTACGGCGGCATCTTCGACCGCGAGCCGCTTGATGCTGAGACGGCCGATCGCGAAGCCGCCGAGGGCGGCGGCGCCGACCGCGAGCGCGCCGACCGCCATCGCGCCGCGGGCCTGCATCCCGGTGGCGGCGATGGGTCGAACCGCGGGCCGGAAGAACGAGATTCCCAAGCGCTGCGGCATCGCCCCAACCGTAGCGCGGTTAGCCTGCGCTTCCGTGAGCGTGGACGAGCGACCGATCCTGCTGGCGATCCAGCACGTTCCCTGGGAGACGCCACACCGCATTCTCGATGCCTGCCGGCGCCTTCATGTCCATACGGTCAAACCACTCGCCGGCCAGCCGTTGCCTCCGCACGACGGGATCGCCGGGGCAGTCGTCATGGGTGGTCCGATGAACGTCGACGAAACCGAGCGCCATCCCGAGCTGGCCGAGGAGCGCAAGTGGCTGGCAGAGGCGCTGCGCCGCCAGATGCCATTGCTCGGCATCTGCCTCGGCGCGCAGCTTCTGGTTCGGGCCCTTGGGGCCGAAGTGAGGCTGGGGGAGGGGATGGAGCTCGGCTACGCCCCGATCGAGGTGCTCGATCCCGACGACCCGGTCCTCGGTGCCCTCTCCCCGAGCACGACCGTCCTGCACTGGCACGGCGACGTCTTCGATCTCCCCACCGGCGCCACCCACCTCGCCCGCTCGGCCCGTACCGAGGTCCAGGCCTTTCGCCACGGCAACGCCTGGGGCATCCTCTTCCATCCCGAGTCCGACTTCGCTTTGCTCGAGGCCTGGTTGGCTGTCCCAGAGATGGTCCGCGAGGCTCGCAACACGCTTGGCGACGAGGGAGCGGCCAGACTCCCGGCTGAGGCGGAAGCAGCCGAGCCCGACCTCATCGAGCGCACCACCCCCGGCCTCGAGACCTTCGCCGCCTTGGTTGCCGCGAATCAGCATTCCGCTTGAGATTCCGCCCCGCGCTCGGCCCGCTAGATTGAGAGGCAGCGCGGTGGACGTAGCTCAGTTGGTAGAGCTCCTGGTTGTGGTCCAGGCGGTCGCCGGTTCGAATCCGGTCGTCCACCCTCTCTTGAGCCGCGCTGGAGCGCGGGGTTCTATGTTTTGATCGGCCTTCAAAGTGGTGTAGACTTCTCGTCTACATGGCCGCCACGGACACCACCACCATTCGGGTTCCGATTGAAACCCGTGATCGACTGAACTCGCTCGCCACCCGTCGCGGCGAACCCGCCGGCGAGGTCGTTGCGAAGCTGGTTAGCGCCGCTGACGAGGACGCGATGCTCGCCGAGGTTGCAGCCGGCTTCGAGAAGATCGCCGCAGACCCCGGAGCCCTCTCCGTTTATCGCGCCGAGAGCGAGGAGCTCGAGTCCGGCTTCGAGGCGTCTGCGCCCGAGTGGTAGGGCCGAAGCCACAGCAGGGCGACGTCTACTGGGCAGATCCCGAGCCGACTCGAGGCAGGGAGCAGGCCAAGGCTCGCCCGTTCGTCATCGTCTCGGTCGACCAGCTAAATCAGGCGAGCCTAGGACTTTCCCTCGCCGTACCGCTCACGCGAACCGATTTCGGTAGCGCCCTGCATTTGGCAATTTCTGCTTCGGAGGGTGGATTGAAAGAGGATGGCTTCGCAATGCCAGAGCAGCTACGCGCGATCTCCCACGAGCGCCTCAGTCATCGACTCGGCAGCCTACGACCGAAGACGCTTGGGGAGTTGCTCAGGCGCTGTAGGGTTCTCCTGCGCTGAGGTGCAGTTGGCGCTGGCAGAGGCGAAGATCGTCACGGTGATCGGAGGAGACGACATGTGTCAATCCTCAAGGGAACGGCGCATTGGCTGCCGGCTTGGCTTACGAACGTTGGGGTCGTCATTGGTCTCGGCTTGATCGTGTTACTTTCCTCGATGGCTATTGGGGCGGCGGCAACGTTGATGACCATGGGTGTGGGTGGGGACTTGGGACTTCGGCCAAGGCTGAGCTTGCCTACGACGAACTCGGTCAGGCGGGTCGGCATGCTGCCTGGTGGTTTCTCGCGGTCGAGCTCCCCTTTCTTTGCAGCTATGGCCTGCTGCTCTGCGCGGGCTGTGCTTTCTCTGCCAAGCAGCTTGCGACGGCGGGAGCTGAGCGCCTCGCGCGCATCGCCAGCTTTGCGGCGGTTTTCGGCTTGCTTGCCGCGGGCTCCGATCTGATTCAGAACTCCGCCCTCGTGGTCGTCCTCATGGGGCACTTCGCTCAGCCGGCGCCGCGCATCGCCGAGGTCTTTGGCGATCTCACCTGGGTCTTCGGGGTCTCGGCAGGGTTCGTCTTCGTTGCGGGTTGGGTCGTCGCGGCACATCGATCACGACAGGTGACGCGGGTGCCCGATTGAGCCCAAGATCGCGGCGCTTTCAGAGCCGCGATGGCGGGATGAAATTCAGTTGGTCGGGGTTGGAAGAAAGGGCTAGGCCACTCATGAAAAGGGGCCGATCCGGCGTCGTTTACGTTTTGTTGGCGAGTCGGTAACACCTTTGAAAAGCGCTCCGGTGAGGCTTCCGCGACCAGTTCACCCTGCCACCGGAGGTCGTCTTGTTCCGTCTGCTCCGCCTTTTTCTCCACTGGATCCTCGCTGCCGTCTTCGCCGGCTCGCTGTTCGTCATTCCGGCGTTGACCACGGCTGGCGCCGATGGCTCGGGGCCCGGGGAAGACCACCTGGTCGTCTCCCGTCTTCCCAACGCCGGCAACGCACAGCCGGTCACCCTGATGCGCTTCAGCGGCAGCGGCGTCTCCGACGGCGCCAACTGGGCCCTGCCGACGGCGGACAGCGGCTCCAACCACCGCTTCACGCTCGAGGGCAACTCGAACGCGGTCGGCGCCCTCGCCCTCTCGGCCGACGGTCGCTATGTCACCCTCGCCGGCTATACGCAGCCGGTCGGCGCCACCGTCGGTAACTCCTCGGACACCGCACCGCGGGTGGTTGCGCGGGTCGACGGGAGCGGCAACATCGACACCTCGACGACGCTCGGCACCACCTTCACCAAGGTGAAGATCCGCGGCGCTGTGACCAAAGACGGCAGCGCCTTCTGGGTCACCGGGCACGGCAACGAAACCAGCCCCAAGGGGGGCATGGTCTACGCGCCGCTCGGCTCCTCCTCGCCGACCGTCCTCTTCTCCAAAGAACTGCTCGGCTCCACGAACTCGGCGCTCAACAACACGCGCAGCGTGCAGCTCGCCGGCGGCAGCCTCTACTTCGGCAGCGAAAAGGGCACCGCCGGCGTCTACAAGCTCAACGGCCTGCCGACCTCGCCGCCGCAGACCCCGGTCAACCTGATCGCCTACAGCGGCGAAGTCGACCCGATCTCCGAGCTCCCGCTCGAACACGAAGCGGGCTCGGGCACCGTCGACACGATGTACGTTTCCCAGGAGGGGACGGGGATCGTCAAGTACTCGCTCAGCGGCTCGACCTGGGTCAACCGCGGCACGGTCCTCAGCGGCGAATTCGCGGGCATCACGGGCAAGCTCGACTCCGAAAGGCACTTCCGCATCTACGCGATCCAGGGCTTCGGCTCGCAGAACAAAATCGTCACCTTCACCGACTCGGCGGCCTGGAACGCCGCCCCCTCGCCGTCCTCGCTGAGCACCGTCTCCACCGCGGAATCGGGTACTGCCTACCGAGGGATCGCCTTCGCTCCGCAGAGCGAAGCCGCGCAGCTGCCCGGCGCGCCGACGGACGTCTCGGCCACGGCCGGGGATGCGAAAGCGACGCTCAGCTGGACCGCCCCCACCGAAACCGGCGGCTCTCCGATCAGCGGCTACCGCGTCACGCCCTACGTCGGGGGCGTTCCCCAGGCGTCGAAAACGACCGGCAGCAACGCGACCGGCTACACCTTCGAAGGTCTCGCCAACGGCACCACCTACACCTTCTCGGTGGCGGCGATCAACGGCAGCGGCGCCGGGCCGGAGTCGGCTCAGTCGGCACCGATCACCCCGCAGGCCCCGGGCGCGCCGAACCCGACGATCTCGCTCTCCGATGCTTCCCTCGAGGGCTCGGTCGGAGACCCGACGAACCCGACCGTCGACGTCACCGTCGCCCAGGCCGGCACCGAAGCCAGCGCGCTGACCGTGGCCGCGACGGCGAGCAGCAACCCCTCGGTGGCGACCAGCGGCGGGGTCAATGTGACCGGCAGCGGCTCCACCCGCACGGTCAGCGTCACCCCGGCGGGCGGCGTGGGCTACGCCGACATCACGCTGAAGGTCACCGGCGCCGAAGGCAAGTCGGCGACCACCACCCTTCACTACGCCGCCTCCGCCGCCACCTCGACTCCCGCGACCTCGCGCTACCACACGGGTGCCGCGGACGCCTCGACCGCGATCGACGCCGGCGGCGGCTACATGATCCTCGGCGATGACGAGAACAACACCCTGCGTCTCTACAGGCGCGACGAATCCGGGGCGCCGGTCAAGACCTGGAGCTTCAACGCCCAGATGGGCAACCCGGAAGAGATCGACATCGAGGCCTCCGCTCGGGTAGGCAACACCATCTACTGGACCGGCTCAATGGGCAACTCCAAGAAAGGCAACCTGAAGCCCGACCGCAGCATCCTCTTCACCACCCACATCGCCGGCTCGGGCGCCGGCACCGAACTGAGCTTCGGCGGCTACTACCGCGGCCTGCGGGCCGACCTGATCGGCTGGGACGAAGCGCACGGCAACCGCTTCGGCTTCGCCGCCGGAGCGGCTTCGGGCAAGATCCCGAAGCTGATCGACGGCTTCAACGTCGAGGGACTCGAGTTCGCGCCGGGCAGCTCGAGCACCGCCTACATCGGCTTCCGCGCCCCGCTCTCGCCGGCCAGCGCAGGTGGCAAGGCGATCGTCGTCCCGGTCACTAACATCGACCAGCTCGCGCCGAGCGGCCAGAACACGACGACCCACGCCGTCTTCGGCGAACCGATACTGATGGACCTCGGCGGCCTCAGCATCCGCGAGATCCGCAAGAACGCCGCCGACGAATACCTGATCCTCGCTGGCTCCTGGGCGGCGGGAGGCGAATACGCGCCCTACACCTGGGATGGGGTTCCCGCAGACGCGCCCGCGCGGGCCCTCACCTCATTGCCGGCGACCGATTCC
>CAZQET010000410.1:0-13495 GCA_964591825.1 uncultured Conexibacteraceae bacterium | reverse complement strand
GCCGGCGAGCAGCGCCAGGGGCAGGCTGGCAAGGACCGCTGAGAGGGACGCAGCCCGCGCCGCCAGCCGCGGACGTTCGGCGGGGGAGCGGGAGAGCGCCGGAAAGGAGACTCGCTGGATCGCCGAGGCGAGCGCTGTCGGCAAAGCGAAGAGGCGCGAGGCCATCGAGTAGAAGCCGGTGGTCGCCGTACCGGCGAGCGCGGTGATCAGGCCGACGAAGCCGAGCCCGCGGGCGAGGTTGGCGATCTGCAGGGCGCTGGCGCGCAGACCGAACCGGGCCAGCGGTCGGATCGCGCTGGGTTCCAGCGCGAGGCCCAGCCCCGGCCGCTGAATCGTGCGCACGGCGAAGAGGCCAGCAGCGGCGGCGGCCGGAATCCCACCGGCGAGGCTGAAGGCGCCGAGGCCGAGCAGGGCGCCGAGCAGGGCGAAGGCGTTGAAGGCCAGCGTTTCCGCCGTCTCCACCACGGCGACGCGGCCGAAGCGGAGGTGGCGCTCGAGCAGGACCATCGGCACGGCGCGCAGGGCGTAGAGCGGGACCGCGAGCGCGGCGACCGCAGTCACGCCGAGCGCGCTTCCGTGCACCCCGGCTGCCGGAAGCGCCGCCAACGCAATCGCTGCGGCCACGGCAGCGAAGACGCTTCCGGTTAGCAGGAGGAAGCCGCTGACCGCTCGCTGCTGCTCAGGCGAGGGGTCGTCGGGCTGACGGATCAGCGCGGCGCTGAGACCGGCACCGCTGGTGACCTGGGCGACTGTCTGCACGGCCGCGGCGAGGGCGAAGAGCCCGTAGTCGGCCGGTGAGAGCAGGCGGGCGAGGACGAGCGTGACGCCAGCGGTCAGCAGTTGCAGGGCGAGCGTGCGGCTGACCAGGATGCCGACGCCGCGGGCAGCGGCCACGCCCAGCGACGAGGCCGGTTCCGCGTTTGCGGCCGCGCCTTCCTCCGGGGCCGTAACGGCCTCCTCAGGCGCGGGCCGGGGAGGACCTGAACGAGTCGACCGTCCGGCGTAGCCCCTCGGTGAGGTCGGTCTGCGCGCGGAAGCCGATCCGCTCCGTCGCCCGGCTGACCTCCAGGTAGCGGACTGGCTGGCCGTCCGGCCGGGAGGTGTCCCACACCGTCTCGCCCTCGAAGCCGGCGATCTGCGCGATCGTCTCGGCCAGGTCGCGGATCTTCGTCTCGATCCCGGTGCCGATGTTGAACGGCTCGGACGAGTCGGCGCGCTCGGCGGCCAGCACCAGGGCCCGGGCCGCGTCGTCGACATAGAGGAACTCTCGCGAGGGCTCGCCGGTTCCCCAGAGCACCACCTGCGGCTCGCCGTTTTCGACCGCGGCCACGTACTTGTGGATCATCGCCGCGATCACGTGCGAGTCCTCGAGGTCGAAGTTGTCCTCCGGCCCGTACAGATTTGCCACCACGGGCACGCAGGAGTCGAGCCCGTACTGACGGCGGTAGGCGTCGGAGAGGACGATCAGCATCTTCTTGGCGAGGCCATAGGGCGCGTTCGACTCCTCCGGGTAGCCGTCCCAGATCTCGTCCTCGCGGAAGGGCACGCCGGCGAACTTGGGATAGGCGCAGACCGAGCAGGCCGCCACCAGCTTCTCGACGCCGAGCTCGCGGCAGGACTCGAAGACGTTCAGTCCCATCGCCAGGTTGTCGCGCGCGAGCGGCGCCGGGTTGCGTCGGTTGTAGCCGATGCCGCCGACGTTGGCGGCGAGGTGGAGGACGACCCGCGCTCCCTCGAGCGCTGCCCGGCAGGCGTCAGCATCGGTGAGGTCGTGCTCGGCCGAGCGCGGCACTCGCACCTCGGCGCCCAGCTCGCGCAGCATGCGCACGGTCGGCTTGCCGAGGAAGCCGGCACCGCCGGTGACCACCACGGCCCTGTCCCGCCAGAAGGACGGGTCGGGGGAGTGCTCGCCCACGCTAGGTCACCTTCCCGGCGAGCCGATCTTCGAGCGCGGCGACGTCGGCGTCGACCATCAGCTCGACCAGCTCGCGGAAGCGCACCTTCGGCTCCCAGCCGAGCTTCTCCTTCGCCTTGCTCGCGTCGCCAAGCAGCGAGTCGACCTCAGACGGCCTGAAGTAGCGACTGTCGATCTCGACGTGCTGGTCGGGATCGAGCCCGGCGTGGGCGAAGGCGACCTCGAGCGCCTCGCGCACCGAGTGCTTCTCGCCGGTCGCGACCACGTAGTCGTCGGGCTCGTCGGCCTGCAGCATCATCCACATCGCTTCGACGAAGTCCGGCGCGTAGCCCCAGTCGCGTTCGGCGTCGAGGTTGCCCATGTAGAGCTTGTCCTGCAGCCCCGCCTTGATCCGCGCCACCGCGCGAGTGATCTTGCGGGTGACGAAGGTCTCGCCCCGGCGCGCCGACTCGTGGTTGAAGAGGATTCCGTTGACGGCGAACATCCCGTAGGCCTCGCGGTAGTTGACCGCGGCCCAGTAGGCGGCGACCTTGGCGACGGCGTAGGGGCTGCGCGGGTGGAAGGGCGTCTGCTCGTTCTGCGGCGGTGGCGAGGCGCCGAACATCTCCGACGAGGAGGCCTGGTAGAAGCGCGCCTCCACCTCGGACTCACGGATCGCCTCGAGCAGGCGCAGGGTGCCGGCGCCGGTCACGTCGAAGGTGTACTCGGGGATGTCGAAGGAGACCCGCACGTGGCTCTGCGCACCCAGGTGGTAGATCTCCTCGGGCTGCAGCTTGTAGAGCAGCCGGGTCAGGGCGACCGGATCGGTGAGGTCGCCGTAGTGGGCGAAGAGGTGCGCCTCGGGATCGTGCGGATCGCGGTAGAGGTGCTCGATGCGCCCCGTGTTGAAGCTCGAGGAGCGGCGGATGATCCCGTGGACCTCGTACCCCTTGGCCAGCAGCAGGTCGGCCAGGTAGGAGCCGTCCTGCCCGGTGAGGCCCGTGATCAGGGCGCGCTTCTTCGTCTCGGCGGCCATCGCCAGGCTGATCCTTGCAGAAGGGTCTGATCAGATTCGCTTCAGGCGCTTCTTGATCGCGCTCATCAAGCGCGGGAACAGACGCGTCAGCCAGAAGGAGACCCGGTGACGCTCGAAGACCGAGGGCATGAAGCGGAGGCCCTCCCCGGCGGCGGTGGAAGCATCCTTGTACCGGCTCTCGGCGAGGGCCCGCTCGATTTCTTCGGAGGTCTCGTAGCGACCGGCAAGGGCGAGGGCGGCGCCGGCCTGCTTGAACATGCCGTGCTTGAGGTAGATGCGGTGTCGCTCGAGGGCGATGTCGCGCAGCGCCACCTCACCGCTCTTGGTGCCGTCGTAGATCTCCAGCAAGGCGAGCGCGTGGGGGATGTGTCGCGAGGGGACGCCGGCCTGCAGCAGGCGGATCGAGAGGTCGAGGTCCATCTCCATGTTGAAGTCCTCGTCGAGCTCGCCGGCTCGCTCCAAGGCCCAGCGAGCGAACATCGTGCCGGGGGCGATCAACCCGATGTTGTTGAAGTCCAGCGCTCGCAGCGTTGCCCGGTCGGGGGGGCGGATCGTGTGGCGGTGCCCGCGCCGATCGACGTCGAGGTCGCCGTAGACCCAGCCGAGCTCGGGGTCGGCTCTGAACAGCTCCACCGCCTCCGCCACGGAGCTGGTGTAGAGCAGGTCGTCGGCGTTGAGCCAGACGATCAGCTCGCCCTTCGACTCGCGGAAGAAAGCCTTGTTCAGCGCGTCGCACTGGTTGCGGTCGGGCTCGGAGATCCAGCGCAGATGCTCGTGCTCGCGCAGCACCTCGAGCGCGCCGTTGGTCGACCCGCCGTCGACGACGACGTGCTCGACGTTGGGGTAGGACTGGGCCTCGACGCATTCGATGCAGCGCCTCAGCTTTCCGAGCGGCGGGTCGAGCGCCACCGTCGCGACGGAGACGAGGGGGAGGTCGGCCTGGCTCACGCGCGGCATCTTTTCAGTCGCCGTGGCCGCCGCTGCGCAGGGCCAGCGCTTGGCGCAGGCTCATGCGGGTCACGGTGTCTGCGGGAAGCTCGCGCGGCGGCAGGCTGGCGGCGTCGCGCCAGCCTCGCAGGCGACCGCGGGCGCCGGCGAGGGTGCGATCGCGGAGCAGCTGACCGGCGCAGATCGCCGCCTCTCGGGCCGCCGCCTGCAGGGCGGTCGAGGGCCGGGACGAGATCCCGTAGCGGCGCAGCAGGTAGCCGCGGCTCCAGCCGGTGCGAGCGTACTTGCCGCCGCTGCGGGCGCCCAGCGTCAGCGAGTAGCCGTGCACCGCGCGCGCGTCGGGCGCGAGCGCGCAGCGTGCCCCCGCCGCCCGCATTCGCAGCGCCAGATCGACGTCCTCGTAGTAGAGGAACATCCGCTCGTCGAAGCCCCCGACGGCCGCAAAGGCGTCGCGGGCGTAGAGCGCAGCGCCCCCGGTTGGCCCAAGCGGCGCCGGGGCTCCATCGAGCCTGGTCACCGACTCTCCGCTGAGGTAATCGAAGGCCATCAGGGTCTGGTCGACCAGCACGCCCGCCGAGTCGATCAGGCCCGGGTCCCTTTCGCTGAGCAGGGCGGCGGCGACCATCTCGGCCTGGCCCGCGGCCTCGAGCAGCCGTTCGACCAGCTCGGGCTCGGCGACCGCGTCGTCGTTGAGGAGCACGATCGCGCCCTCGCCGGCCGCGGCGATCGCCCGGTTGAGGGCGTTGCCGAAGCCGAGGTTGCGACCGAAGGCGACCCGGATCACCTCGGGAAAGCGATCGCCGAGCAGGACGGCACTGCCATCGCCCTCGCCGTTGTCGGCGACGACCACGTGCACCGGCTCGGTCTGGTGGCGCAGTGACTCGAGGCAACGTTCGAGCTTTTCGCCGCCGTCCAGGGTTGGGATGTAGACGGTCGCCTTCACCCCGAGCTCACCGTGCCGCCCCTGGGAGGAGGGTTCGTCCGACTCCGACCGCACGGACCATGTCCTCACGCAGGAAGGCGGCCGCCAGCGCCAGCCACACCGCGCCGCTCGCGCAGGCGGAGAGGACCAGCCCGGCGACGTCGCGGTCGGCCGCGAGCAGCTGCCCCGCGGCGGCCGCGAGGAAGCTGATCGCGGCGACGCGCGCGACCTTGCTCGCCCCCGTCCTGACCCTGGCCTCGGTCGTCGCCAGCAGGATCGCCGCCGAGAGCGTCGCCCCGATCGACATCGCCAGGCCGATCCCGGTCTCGGCGAGGGGTCCGATCAGCAGCGCCGCCAGCAGGAATCCCGTGCTCAGCTCCACGGCGACGGCCGCCACGGGCGCGTCCGGCCTTCCCTCGGCGAGAAAGAGGCTGTTGATCGGCGAGGCGATGCTCGCCCCCAGCAGCATCCCCAGCGAGCCCCAGATAACGATGTCGGTGGTGGGCATCCATTCGGATCCGAGCACGACCTGGATGAAGGGCTGGATCGCTCCCGCAACGACGGCAAGGGGAAGCCCGCAGACGAGGGCGATCTGGCCGAGCATGCGGGCGGTTCGCCTGGGCCGCTCCTCTCCCGACTGGCTCAGCGTCGGCAGCATCACCCGCGCCACCGCGGCGGCGAGTGCGGTGGGAAACGAGAAGAGTCGCTTGGCCATTCCGTAGAAGCCTGCCATCGGAGCGCCGCCCACCGCACCGATCACGGTGACGTAGCCAAGGTCGCGGCCGAGGTAGAGGACGCCGAGCACGCTGACCCTGCTGCCGAAGCCGATCAGCGGCCGAACTCGAGCGAAGTCGAAGCGGGGCAGGCGAGCGGCGTCCTGCGTTGACCAGGCGACCAGCGCTCCCAGCGTCGCGCCCACCGGCACGGCACCGGCGAGGCTGAAGACGCCGAGGCCGGCCAGTGCCGCCCCCAGCGCGAAGACGTTGAAGCCGACCGTATCCGCGGCCTCGACCGCGGCGACCCGGCCGAAGTGCATCTCGCGGTCCATCATTGCCATCGGCACGGCGCGCGCCGCGTAGATCGGCACGGCGAGCAGGGTGATCGCGATCACCCTCAGGGTGTCACTGCCGGCGCCCAGCGCCGGCAGCACGGCAAAGGCGAGCAGGGAAACGGCGAGCGCGGCGCTGACCGTGATCGACATCAGGAAGCCGATCGTCGCCGCCTGCAGGTCGCGGGAGGGCGGCTCTTGCATGCGCACCAGCGCCGCCGGAAGTCCCAGCTCGGCGACGTTTTGGCCGACCAGCTGCACCGAGAGC
Source organism: uncultured Conexibacteraceae bacterium (assembly GCA_964591825.1). GTDB lineage: Bacteria > Actinomycetota > Thermoleophilia > Solirubrobacterales > 70-9 > VRUE01. The sequence continues at coordinate 7,379 of CAZQET010000410.1, read as the reverse complement.
CCAATCGCGAAGAGGCCGTAGTCCGCCGGGGTGAGCAGGCGAGCGAGCACCACCGTCACCCCCGCCGTCAGCAGCTGGAAGCCGAGTGTGCGCCCCACCAGCAGCGAGACGCCGCGCGCCGCCGATTGACCGAGTGCGGCGTCGGGCGGCGCGGCCGCCTCGAAGCTCTCTATCTGTGGATCGGGTTCGGCTATTGGAGCGCCGGAGGGTTGGTGAGCCCGTATACCCAGATGCGCGGCCCATGCGGCAGGTGTCGCTGGACTTCGTAGATCGCGGTGGCCCCCTGATGGGAGCCGATCAGGAATTCGGTGCCCGGCGGCAGGTCGCCCGCATCGTCGAGATCGCGCCTGATCGCGTCCCAGTCGAAGCCCGACTCGCCGAGCAGGACGTGGACCATGCTGTGCTTCTCGCCGGGGTCGTGATGGATCATCACCAGGTCCAGGCGGTCGCCCTTGAAGACACGGTTTTCGCTTTTCTTCGGCAGGCCGACGATCGGCGCGATCTGCATCGACCACGTCTTCGGCGAGAGGCCGCGGTAGGGGAGGCGAGTCGCGTAGAGCTGGCGGTGAAAGCCCGACTCACTGGAGAGGATCTGCAGAATCGGCCGCGACTGCGGGTCGCCACGCGTGAGGACGAAGAGGTCGGGACGCTGGCCGCCCCAGGCGGCGATGAAGAATTCTCGCACCGTCCCCTTGGGCGGTTCGGAGAGCGGCGCCGTGAAGCTGAGCGGATGCCCTTCGGAGTGCCAGGTGGGGCTGACCGTGATCGAGAGGTTGCGCGGCCGCTGTTCGAAGGAGAAGAGCGCCTCGGCTCGCCAGGGGTACCAAGAGCTGACGTCGTACTTCGCATCCGTGGCCCGCTGTGGAATCCGCAGCCGCGCTACGTGTTCGACTTCCGATTCGGGTTTGCCGGGCACCTGGCTGTAGACGTCGATCGTGTGGGGCCCTCTGGCGCGCACCCACTGGATCGGCTCATTGTCGGAGGGCCGGTCGCTGTTGGTCATCACTTCGGTCGCCCCGGCGATCCCGGCGGGCAGCCGGGGCGAGGCGAGCAGCGGGTACGGTTCGGGCAGCAGGCGCTGGATCAGCAGGCCGGAGACGAGCAGGATCGCGATCACGGCCAGCCCTCCGAGGATCAGGTTGCGGGCCAGGCGCCGGCTGCCGCGCCCAGCGGGCTCCGGGGGAGGCGGCGGAGGATGGGTGGCGGGTGCCTCGATCGTGCTGCCCGGTCCCGCCGTTCGACCCGTCATCCGCTGGATTCTGCCCCATGCCCAACCGGTCAGGCCCGGGGGCGACTCCGGATCTTCGGCGATCGCGCCGACGATCAGCAGCAGCGGCACGACCAGCAGCCAGTCGAGCTGCTGAGTCCAGAGGTTGGTGTAGATGCCGAAGATGGCCAGGTAGAGCAGGTAGCCGGCGGCCATGCTCCAGCGGAAGGTCCTGGTCCGGACCGCCATCGCGAACGCCCCGGCGGAGATGAAGCCGGTGATCGCGACCCCTGGTATGAGGGCGGCGAAGCCGTCGTCGGCCCAGAGCGGACCAGCGATCGTGCTCGTGACCCAGGGAGGGGTGATTTCCGCAGAGACGTCCGAGACGTTACGGGCGCCGTGGAAGACGATGTTGAGCCCGATCGCGTCGAAGGCGCCGTGGCCGAACGCTTCGCCGGTCGGGAAGTGACCGACCACCCCCTGTAGGGCGAGGAAGTTGGTCGTGATCGCCAGGTAGATCGGGATCAGCGGCTGCAGGAAGAACGGCGTTTCGGGCAGGATTTCGCCGAACTGCTCGGATTCGAAGGGGTTGTAGGGGTTCTGGCGGGTGCGCAGGTAGAAGGCGAAGACGACGGCGACGAAGGCGAGCAGCGCGCCGGCGGCGAAGACCTCGGCGCGGGGCCGGCCCCAGTACAGCCAGCGGGCGGCGATGGCGACGATGATCGGCAGCAGCACGCTGCCGCGCCCAGCCTGCAGGGCAAAGCCGCCGAGCGCGATCGCCGCGATCAGCAGGTCGGGACGTGACTCGCGGCTGAACAGCTCGCGCGGCCGGACCAGGGCGACGATCGAGACCACGGTCAGGCCGTCGGTGAGGATGATCGTCGGTCCGCCCTGCTGGAAGCGCAGCGTGCTCCCGCCCGGGGAGAGCAGCGGGATGCCACCGATCTTGACGAACTGGTGCGCCAGCTCGAGCAGCCCGACGACGAGGAGGGCGATCAGCACCCGGCGCAACAGGCGGCTTTCGCGCGGCTGGGCGTCTTTGGCGGCCGTCATCGGACGGCGCAGCGCGAAGCCCTCGCCGATCAGGCCGCCGGCGACGAAGGCGAGGGGAGTGGCGATCACGACGGCGACGACGAAGCCCGACCAGGCCTGCTCGCCGTCGAGCAGGCGGTACTGACTGAGCAGGGCCGCGAATGCCCAGGCGCCGACGAAGGCGACGAGCGGCGAGAGCAGCGTGCCGTTGAGCTGAGCGAAGCGCCTCATCGAGCGGGCCCCAAGCGGTAGCCGCGGGCGTAGCCCGCCCGCGTCATCGCCACCCAGACGTGCTCGCGCAGGCCGGCGGGCAGCGGCAGATGAGCCAGGGCCGCGAGCAGGGGTTTCGCGACTCGGATCGCTGCCCAGGCCGCACCGCGAGGAGCCTGCACGCCGTCGTGGGGGCGATCGGGATGAAGCCGGTTGTAGAGAGCGGCCGAGCGACCGACCGCGATCGAGCGGCGCAGCGACTGCTGGGGCGTGGTCGGGTGGTCGTGAAGAACCAGCAGCTCGGGGTGGTAATCGAGCTCGAGCCCGGCTTCGGCGAGACGCACGCCGAGCTCGGTGTCCTCGACCGCAGCGCTCGGAAAGCGCTCGTCGAAGCCTCCCAGGCGCTCGAACAGCGAGCGCTTGATCGAGGCGTGGGAGCTGTAGAAGTAGCGTGCGGCGTCGACGGGACCGGCCCCCAGCTCGTAGTAGTGGAACTGTGGCCCGCCGTTCTCCAGCCAGCGCATGAAGGGCGTGACCGGTCTGCGGGGCGTCCAGGTAATCCGGCCCAGCACGCCGTAGGTCGGTTGCGGGTTCGCGGCGTGCAGGCGGAGATGAGCGCGCAGCAGGCCCGGTTCCGCCGGCTCGGTGTCGTCGCCGAGGAAAAGCAAAACGTCGCCCTCGGCCGCCGCGGCGCCGGCGTTTCGAGCCGCCGCTGGGCCGGCTTGCGGATGTTCGAGCAGCCGGATGGGCGCTGTGCAGTCCGCGAGCCGCGATCGGAGCCGTGCGAGCGCATCCTCGGCGGATCCGTTGTCGACCACGATTGCCTCGACGCCCTCCTGCCGATCGATCTGGGCCTCGAGCGCGTCCAGCGTTCGCATCAGTGCTCCTGCGCGGTCCTTGGTCGGGATGACGATTGAGAGCGAGCTCATCTGCTGTCGCCGAGGGACCTGACGTAGATGTCCCCCCAATCCAACCCGCTGGGCTCGGCTTCGATTGTTGAGAGGGCCGCGCCCGGGTCGCCCCAGCGGTCGATCTCCATTGTCTCGCCGAAGGAGGCTCCAACCTCGATCGGGCCAAGCTCTCCGAGCAGTGCAATGCAGGCCTCCGCCTCGTCGAGGAACTCGCGCGTGAACTCAAACGAGACGCAGCGCATCGGCAGAGACAGGCCTTCCAGTACCTGCCTCTCGAATCCCTCGACGTCGATCTTGCAGAAGGCGGGTGCTCCGTGATCGCCGATCAGCTGGTCCAGGGTTTGAACATCGACCTCTTCCGTCCTGGTCCACGCTTGATCGGCGAATCGGCTCTCCTGCCGCCAACGCTCGGACATTGTCGAGATCGTCGGGTCGTCCTCGCAGACCGCGATCTCCGCGGTTCCTGGCCTGTCGCCGACGGCCGCAGTCACTATCTCCACCGACGGATCGTCGACGAAACGGCGCTCAAGCTCTGCGACGCACATGCGCTGAGGCTCTACGGCCAACACCTTGGCGCCGATGCTCCGCAGAAGCTCGGTGCGATTGCCGATGTTTGCGCCGATGTCGAAGCAGAGCTCTCCGGGCGCCACGAAGCTGCGGTAGAGGACAGTTCCTCGTTCTCGCTGTGGCGCTTCGCGTCGCCATCGACGCACCCTGAGGAGATTGCGCCCCCAGCGGGTTCTCGACAGCCCGGCTCGCACCGCGTTCTTCAGGGGTTGAGGGCTCATCGAGTCGGAAGGGCGAATTCGACGCGGCTCACTGGCGTGTTGATATCAGGCGCTGAGGGTGGCACTCATCTATCTGGCGCTGCTCGCTCTAAGGCGCCGGGAGAGCCTAAGTAGCGGCGCGGCCATTGGCGTTGCCCAGGCGTGATGGAGTCGAATGTAGCGCTCTACGGACCGCAGGCGGATCGCCTGTTGCTCACGGCGGTCCACCTGCACGAAGGCCTTGGCGCCGGCGTGACCGACCCGGGCCGAGCCGACCACGAGGTTGCGGTAGCCGGCGTCATGTAGGCGCCTGGCCAGGTCGACGTCCTCGTACCAGAGGAAGAAGCCCTCGTCAAAGCCGTCGAGCGCCTCCCAGGTCTCGCGGCGAACCACGAAGCAGGCCCCTGAGGGCTGGCCAATCTCGGCCACCTCATTCGGCGCCGGGCTCGGCTGGGGCCGCTCGCCGAACGAGCCGGCGAAGATCCGCGCCAGCATCGTCGCCGCTCCAGGCAGAGCGGCGTGGTAGCGGTCAGTGTCGCCGCCGAAGACCGGGCCGATCATCCCCGCCCGCGGCTCGCGCAGCGCCGTCCTGGCCAGCGCCGCCAGCGCGCCTGGCTCCGCCAGCACGTCGGCATTGCTGACGCAGACGAGCGGCGCCTCGCCGCCGCGCAGGACCCGGTTGGCGGCGCGCCCGTAGCCGATGTTCTCCTCGCCCAGGTCGAGCCGCGCCCCCGGCGGGCACCCCTCGCGCAGCAGCTCCCGCTGCGCGGGCCGCGAGTCGTTGTCGGCGATCGTCGCCCTTGCCTCGACGCCCTCGGAGGCGAGGTAGGCCCGGGCCGCCGCCAGCGCCGCCTCGGCCGTGTTCCAGTTGACGATCGCGACGTCGATTGCGAGGTCTCGGGTCACGCCTCCGGCCCATCCTGCGGCTCGATCGCGAGCGGGTCATTGCGCCGCAGCCACTCGGCAAGCAGAGGGTCGACGACTCGCCATCGCGACCCCGAGCCCTCCACGATCCCACGTAGCCGAAGTCGGTCGAGAGCGCGCTTTGCGGTGTCTGGCCCGCTGAGCCCGTAGCGGCGAGGCGCGGTCCTGCTGCCAGGGGAGGCGCCTCCAGCGACCAGGAAGAGGGCCTTCGCGGCGTTTCCGTCACTGTCCTCCCCGGCCAGCAACCCGTCCACCATGGCTCCGAAGTCGGTGCTGTGCGACCGGGTCGAGAGAAGTCGGTCAAAGGCGGACTGGACCGCATCGCGGTCGATTGTCTCGCCATCCTCGGCCACCTCCCAGACTTGCCAGGCAAGATGTTGGGTGCGCTTCGGATGCGCCTCGGTCAGCTCCACGAGAAGCTCCACCGCCCGTTCCTGGATCGCCTTGCCCGTGGCCGCAAATGAATGCTCCAGATAGCTGGCGAACGGCTCAGCCTCGATTGGGGGAAGCTCCACATCGTGGGTTTGGTCCCAGATCGGCTCGGTGTCGGTGTGCAGCATCAGCTCCAGCTTCTCGCGCAGGCTCCCCGTGAGGAGAAGGCTGACCCTGCCTTCCGGCTCCGGCTCCATCAGGGCCGAGCGGATGATGCTCAGCGGCTCTCCGGGACAACTGCTCAGTCGCTGGAACTCGTCGAAAACGACGACCAGCCGCTCATCGGCCTGTCGGAGGGCGAGGAGCTGATCGTGCAGCACCTCGGCCTCATTGAGCGCCTGTGGCCTGCCGCTGCGCACCCCCGCGGCGACAACTCCGAGGTTGATTCCGATGTTCTTTTCGAGGCGCTTCCACGCATCACCTGTGCGTCGACGGAGCCTGCCGTCTGGATGGCGGTGCAGGGCGGTTCTGACGGCGCCGATGAAAGCCGGCACGCTGATCGCCCTGCGCAGGTCGATACGCAGCATTTGCCAGGGTGGCGCGTCAGCCTCGTGGTCGCGAGCAAGCTCACGGCGCAACTGCAGCGTGAAGCTGGTCTTGCCGGTTCCACGTGGGCCAAACAGCGCTATGTGCGTACCGGCCTTCAAATGCAACGCGGTCTCGCGGGTGAACGGTTCGCGCCCGACCCCGTCCTCGATCGCGTTCTCCCAGATGAACGGGTTGAGCGGCATCGTGCACAACTGTACCCGCTAAGCGCGACTACATGTGCTCGGCCAGCATGTATACAGCCTCGGTGCCCCTGGCCGATAGCCTTCCGGCGACGTGCAAGACCTCAAGGGCCTGATCCTCTCCGGTGGGGCCGGGACGCGCCTACGCCCGATCACCCATACCTCCGCCAAGCAGCTCGTCCCGGTGGCCAACAAGCCCGTGCTCTTCTACGGGATCGAGGCTCTGGTCGATGCCGGAGTCAAGGAGATCGGGATCATCATCGCTCCAGAGACCGGGGGGGAGATCCGCGAGGCGGTCGGCGACGGGTCGCGGTTCGGGGCGGAGATCACCTACATCGTCCAGGATCAGCCAGCCGGCCTCGCCCACGCGGTGCTCACGGCGGAGGGGTTCATCGGCGGCTCGCCCTTCGTCATGTACCTGGGCGACAATCTGCTCGCCGACGGCCTGCGCGGCCTGGTCTCGACCTTCCGGGCCGAGGCGCCAGACGCGCTGATCCTGCTCACGCCGGTCGACGACCCCGAGTCATACGGCGTGGCGGAGCTCGAAGGCGAGCGCATCGTGCGCTTGGTCGAGAAGCCGAAGGACCCGCCCTCCAACCTCGCCCTGGTCGGCGTCTACCTATTCGGTCCGCCGATCTTCGACGCGGCCCGCGCGCTCGAGCCTTCCTGGCGCGGCGAGCTGGAGATCACCGAGGCGATCCAGGGGCTGATCGAGCAGGGCAAAGCGGTCAAGTCGGAGGTGGTCAGCGGCTGGTGGAAGGACACCGGCCAGCTAGCCGACATGCTCGAGGCCAACCGACTCGTGCTCGAGGAGATCGAGACCAGGATCGAGGGCGAGGTCGACGAGGCCTCGCGGGTCGAGGGCCGCGTCGTGATCGAGCCCGGCGCGGTGCTCGAGGGCTCCGTCGTCCGCGGCCCGGCTGTGATCGGCGCCGGCGCCCGCATCGAGAACGCCTACATCGGCCCCTACACCTCGATCGGCGAGCTGGTCTGCGTGCGCCGCTCCGAAGTCGAGCACTCGATCGTCCTCGCCGGCTCGATCGCGACCCTGCCCTCGACCCTCGACTCCTCGTCGACCTCGCCCTCGATCGCGGTCTCGAGCTCCTCGAGCACCAGCCGATTGGCCTCGAGCATGTCGGCGAGCTGGCCGGTGTCCTTCCACCAGCCG
>CAZQET010000409.1:0-1885 GCA_964591825.1 uncultured Conexibacteraceae bacterium | reverse complement strand
ACGCCGCCGCCCGCCCGTCGATGCCGAGCGGGCCGGCCACATCCTCGTTCAAGTTCTCGAGCTGGCGGAGGCTCTGCCCTTTCGCCCTCGGGAAGGCGGACTGCCTTCGGTTGCTGAGCGACTGGCAGAAAGAGGGGTGGCGACATGAGCGAGCTCGTCGAGAAGCTCTTCGCGATCCACGACGCCCTGGCGAAGGCGAGCATTCCACATGCTTTTGGCGGCGCCGTCGCTCTCGCCTACTGCGTCGAGGAGCCGCGCGGTACCCGGGATCTTGACGTGAACATCTTCGTCGACTCGAGCAAGGCGGCGGAGACACTGGCGCGGCTTCCCGACGGAGTGACTGTCGAGCACAAACACGTGGCTGCCGTGCGGCGGGACGGCCAGACGAGGCTGAAGTGGGACGACACGCCGGTAGACGTCTTCCTCAACAATGTGCCGCTGCACGAGGCGGTTGCGGAGTCGGTCGTCTGGGTTCCTCTGGCAGGCCGCGAGATCCCGGTTCTCGACTGCGCCTCGCTGGCGATCTTCAAGGCCTTCTTCGACCGCACCAAGGACTGGGCGGACATGGAGGCGATCGCTCAGGCGACCCCAGAGGACATCGATATCGCGGCGGCGACGATCGCCGAGCTGGTCAGCCCGGACGATCCGGCGGTCGAGCGCCTCGAGAGCCTGATACCGCTCGACGTCGGCTCAGGCCGCCGCTTGCGTGGCTAGGCCGTTTCCAGCGAGACCGAGTGGTTGGCGACGATGCGGCCCTCGGGGTCGTACTTGCGCTTGACCTCGGCGAGGCGGGCGCATACATCGGAGGGCAGGATCGCGTCGACCTCGCAGGGGCGCTCGGTGAAGTTGTAGTAGGAGCCCTCGCCCGCCCAGGGCTGCATCGCCTCCTCGGCCTTTTCCAGGTGCGCGGGGATTGCCTCGCCCAGCTCCGGCGTCATCGGCATGCCGACGCTGTACATGACCCAGCCGGTCTCCAGGTGGGTTAGGGCGCCGCCACCCGGGTCTGGGCGGCCGAGGGCGCCGCCGAGCTGGCGGATCTCGCTAAGCAGCAGTGGCGAGCCCGAGCCGGGGCCGGCGACGCCGGCGAAGGCCTCGATCGCCTCGTCGGGGAGCTCGCGGATCGTCATCCCCTCGCCGAGGCCGGGCACCGGGTTCTCGGGGTCCATGTGGATACGGCAGAGGTCGGCGGCGGGGATCTGGGACCAGGTGTCGATGATCGTCTCGCCGAGCTCGCGCAGCGGCGCCACGATCGCCTCTCCCGCCTCTTGGCTGCCGATGCAAGCGCCGTCGATGGTCAGTAGCGGCCGGCCGCGGATCGGCTCCGGCACGTCGGGGATCGGCGGCGGGGTGATGAAGCGGACGACCGAGGTGACGTCGTCGGAGACGCCCGCCGCCCAGTCGCGGTAGGCGCGCACCGCGCTGGCGCCGAGCTCGGCGGGAAAGACCAGGGCGCCCGCGTAGACGTCGGCGATCGGGATCAGGTTGAGATGCAGAGCGCTGACGATCGCGTAGCCACCTCCACCGCCGCGCAGCGCCCAGAAGAGCTCGGGGTCGCTCTCGGCGTCGATCGTGCGCGGCGCGCCCTCGGCGGTGACGAGCTCGATCGCGCGCACCCGATTGCAGGCGAAGCCGTAGCGGCGCCCCAGCCAGCTGAGGCCGCCACCGAGAGTGAAGCCGACGACGCCGACATCGGGCGAAGAGCCGGGCATCGAGCTGAGGCCGCGCGCGCCCGCGGCCTCGCTCAGCTCGGCGACCAGCACGCCGGCTTCGACCCGCGCGGTCTGCGCCTCGGCGTCGACCTCGATTCCTCGCATGCGCTCGGTCTTGATCAGGATCGTCCCCTCGAGCGACGCCGCCAGCGCAAAGGCGCCGTGCCCGGTCCCCT
>CAZQET010000408.1:0-2051 GCA_964591825.1 uncultured Conexibacteraceae bacterium | reverse complement strand
CGCCGCCTGGTAGCGCTCGTGCTCGGCTTCTCGCTCCTGGTGGGCCTGCTGCTCGCCTTCAAGCCCGGCCTCCCGCCGCACAGCCGTCAGTACCAGGTCTCGCTGGCCGCGGCCGACATCCTGATCGACACCAGCGACTCGCAGGTGGTCGCCGTCGGCGGCCGGGGACCGGACCTACCGACGCTTGCCGGGCGCGCCAACCTGATCGGCAACCTGATGACCGGCGGGCCGCTGAAGGAGGCGATCGCCAAGGACGCCGGCATTCCCGGTCGTCAGATCAGCGTCGTGCCGCCGGCCAACATCAACACGCCGGGCGTGACCCCGGCGCCGGTCACCCCGCCCGCCAGCCGCGGCGTCCCGGATGAGGACGCCATCGTGCTCAACCTCGCCGCCGACGAAACCCTGCCGATCCTCCACGTCACCGCCCAGGCCCCGGACGCCGAGGTAGCGCGACGCCTCTCGAGCGCCACGATCGTGGCGGTGCGCCGCTATCTCGGCTCGGTAGCAGCTTCGCAGCACATCCCGGCCGCCAACCAGCTCGTCGTTCGCCAGTTCGGCGCCCCGGTGGCCGTGACCGCGACCCGTGGCCTGCCCCGGCGCTACGCCCTGATCGCGATGATCGTGCTGGCTCTGCTCGGCTGTGGGGCGATCGTCGGTGGCTCCTGGTTTGCTCGCAGCTGGCGCCAGATCGAGGAGGCCGAGGCGCGTGGAGTCGAGGTCGCCGAGCCGAGGACGGCTCAGCCCGAGGTGGAGCGCGCCGGAGCGAGCAGCCTCTCGACCGAGCCTCGGACGGACGATCCGGTCCCCGGGGCCGATCCGAAGATTGCCCGGCGCAGGCTATCCCTGCGTCCGTAGGCGTCGCGCACGGTCAGCCGCAGGTAGCGAACGCCGATCTTCGGCATGCGGAGGCGAAGCTGGCACCCGCGGGCCCGCCGGAAGACGCGCGAGCCGATTCGGTTTTCGAGCGTCCAAGCGCAGCTGACGGGCTCGGCTCCCGCGGCGCTGCCGATCAGCGTGATCATCTGCCCGCGACGGGCGCCGTCGGGGAGGGCCCAGGCGGCGTGGAGCATGGCCGGCGGTGACGCTGGGCTGGCGGCCGGCGCCGCCTGGCTCGCCTCGACCACCGGGCCGGCGGGGCGGGCCGGGGACGGCGTCGGTGGTCCTGGGTCTGGTGTGGCCGGCGGTTCGGCTTCGGGTGGCTCGGGCGGCTGCGGTTCGCCGGGCGTTTCCGGTGGAACGGCGGCGACGGGGAAGGATTGGCGGTTGGCGTCGCTTATTCCGCTCGCGTCGGTGACCGTGAGCTTGACGTACTTGGTGTCGGCGACGGCGAAGGTGAAGGGAAGCTCGCAGCCGCTGTGCGTCTCCCAGATGATGCTGCCGCTGCTGTTTTCGAAGGACCAGACGCAGGAGAGCGCCCCTTCGCCGCTGGATCCGCTGCCGTCGAGCAGGACCGGGACGCCAACCTCGGCGTCGCTGGGCGCGGTCCAGACCGCGGTCGGCGGCGTTACGGGGGTTTCGGGTTCTTCGATCGGCGGACCGGGTTCCCCTTCAGGCGGGCTCGGTTCTTCGCTTGGCGGTGCCGGTTCTTCGGGCGGGTTGGGCTCTTCTTCTTCCGGTGGAGCCGGTTCTTCGGGCGGCGGTGGGGAGGCGCTGCCGCAGCCGAGCTTGCCGCTGGCGCAAACCGGTTGGCCGCTGTCGTCCCAGACGTTTTCGATCCAGGTCTGGCCGGGGCCGGAGTAGGCGTAGGCGGAGACGCCGTAGTAGCCGCCGTAGGGGTAGAAGCCGTTGGCGTCGGGACCGCCGGCGCAATCGGTGCCGCCGCTCGAGTCGTCGTACACAGGAGCGGTGGAGCAGCGGCCGAAGCGGTTCCCTGAGACGTTCATCGTGCCGGTGGCCGCGTCGCTGTTCGCCTGGGGATAGAGGAGGAAGCCGCCGCCGGCGAGCAGGCTGTCGGTGACGACGAAATCGTTCCCACCCCCACAGATCGTGTCGCCGAAGACCGTGGCGGTCTGGTTGACGGCGTTGATCAGGGTCGAGTGTTCGACCGAGAC
>CAZQET010000407.1:0-3536 GCA_964591825.1 uncultured Conexibacteraceae bacterium | reverse complement strand
TCGGTTTTCATCCGGTAGCGGATGATCTCGGCCACCGAAACCATTTTCAGCCCGTGGCGGGCGCAGAATTCCTCAAGCTGCGGCACTCGCGCCATGGTGCCGTCTGTGTTCATGATTTCGCAGATCACGCCGGCCGGGGTGAGGCCGGCGAGCCGGGCGAGGTCGACGCTGGCCTCGGTGTGACCGGTGCGCTCGAGCACGCCGCCGTCCTTGGCGCGCAGCGGAAACATGTGGCCGGGCACGACGATGTCGCGCGGGCCGGAGCTGGGGTCGATCGCGACCTGGATCGTGTGGGCACGGTCGTGGGCCGAGATGCCGGTGCTGACGCCGCCGGCCGCCTCGATCGTCACCGTGAACGCCGTCTGCAGCGGCGCCTCGTTCTTGGCCGCCATCAGGTTGAGGCCGAGGCGCTCGCAGCGCTCGCCGGTCAGCGCCAGGCAGATCAGGCCGCGCGCCTCCTTGGCCATGAAGTTGACCGCCTCCGGCGTCGCGAACTGCGCCGCCATCACCAGGTCGCCCTCGTTCTCGCGGTCCTCGCTGTCGCAGACGACGACCATGCGGCCGCGACGGATCTCCTCGATCCCTTCCTCGACCGTCGAGAACGGGCTCCCGGCGCCGCGCTCGACTGGCTTCTCTATCTCCTGGGGCTCCGTCATCTGGCTCACGCTTGCTCCTTTCCGGCGAATGGCGCCGCCAATCGCTCAACATACTTCGCCACGACATCGCACTCGACGTTCAGCCTGCCCCCCGGCTCGACTTCGCCGAGATTGGTCCGCTCCAGCGTCTCGGGGATCAGGGAAACCTCAACCCAGGAATCGCCCAAGTTCGCAATCGTCAGGCTCACCCCGTCGAGCGCGATCGAGCCCTTGTCGATCGCGTAGCGCAACAGCTCGGGCGCCAAGCCGATCCGCAGGCGCCGAGCGAATCCGTCCCCTTCGGCGGCGAGCACCTCCCCAACGCCGTCGATGTGTCCCTGCACGATGTGGCCACCGAGACGGTCCGAGGCCTTCATCGCAAGCTCCAGATTGACCCGAGAGCTCGACTCGAGACCACCGAGCGCGGTGACGTCCAGCGTCTGGTTCATCACCTCGGCCTCCAGGCCCTCGGAGCCTGCGGCCGTGGCCGTGAGACAGACGCCGTTGACCGCCACCGAGTCGCCGGTCGCGATCTCGGCGGCAAGCGTGGTCGCGATGCGCAAACGGGCGCCCTCGGAACCGCGCTCCAGCGATTCGACGGTGCCGACGTCCTGGATCAGTCCGGTGAACACGCCTCACCACTCCTTGAAGCGGCTTTCGATCAACGCGTCCTCCTGTGGATCAAGCGGCTCGGTGCGACCACCGCTGAGCAGAATCGGCGCCACGAAGACACGAGCCTCGTCGATTTGACCGGCGGCGACGAAGGCGGCTGCCAACGTCCGGCCGCCCTCGAGGAAGAGGCTGGTCACGTCACGCCGGCCGAGGTCGGAGAGGGCGGCCTCGATGCTCTCGGCGACGAGGGTCTCGGCGCCCACCTCACGCAGAGCCGCGATGCACGAGTGATCCGCGTCGGGGGAGACGATCACGAGCACCGGGGCCTGGTCGAGGGTGCTCAACAGCTGAGAGCCGAGTGGAAGCCGGGCCCGGCGGTCGAAGACGACGCGCAGCGGCTGGCGGGCCTCGGGGGGTCGCGCGGTCAGCAGGGGGTCGTCGGCGAGGACGGTGCCGATGCCGACGGCGATCGCATCGGATTCAGCCCGCCAGCGGTGGACGAGCTCGCGGGATTGCTCCCCGGAGATCCATGGGGAGTCGTCGGGTGCGGTGGTTGTCTGACCGTCCAGGGACATCGCCAGCTTGAGGGTCACCAGCGGCAGGCCGGTGCGCGCATGCTTGCGGAACGGCTGGTTGAGCAGGCGGGCAGCGGTCGCCTCCTCCGCGGCGGCCCACTCGACCTCGACGCCGCCGTCGCGCAGGATGCCCGGACCGCGGCCAGATGCCTTCTCGCTCGGATCGTCCGAGCCGATCACCACCCGTGAGATCCCGGCCTCCAGAACTGCGTCCACGCACGGCGGCTGGCGTCCCGTGTGCGCGCAGGGCTCCTGCGTCACATACATCGTCGCCCCAGCAGAATCCTCACCGCGCTGCGCGCAGTCGGCGAGAGCCGCCCGCTCCGCATGCAGGCCCCCCAGCGCAGCGTGCCACCCCTCACCTATCACCTCGCCGTCTCGCACCACGACAGCTCCAACGAGTGGATTGGGGCTCACCCGTCCGCGTCCCCCCTCTGCAAGCTCAAGCGCCCGCCTCATGTGGGCTCTGTCCGTGCCTGTGAGCTGAGCGTTCATGCGACCGATTGACTCGTCAATCAACTAAGCCTACCGCGACGGATTCGGCTATCTGTGACGTTCCTCGCGCGGGTGGCATGGGATGAGGGGGTCGAGGGCAGCCCGTGGACTGCCCGCAGGCCCCCACCCCATCTCATGACCCGCGCGCCGAACGCACGGATACCCTGACCCGCGCGCCTATGAAGTTGATAGTCCAGATCCCCTGCCTCAACGAGGAGGCGACCCTCCCGGCAACGATCGCCGACATCCCGCGCCAGATTCCGGGCATCGACTCGGTCGAGCTCCTGATCGTCGACGACGGCTCGACCGACCGCACGGTCGCGGTCGCGCGCGAGCTCGGGGTGGAGCACATCGTGCGGCTGACCAACAATAAGGGCCTGGCGGCCGGCTTTCAGGCCGGCCTGGACGCCTGCCTCAAGCTCGGCGCCGACATCGTCGTCAACACCGACGCCGACAACCAGTACCGCGGCGCCGACGTCGCCAAGCTGCTGGCGCCGATCCTTGCCGGCGAGGCCGACATGGTCGTCGGCGACCGCCAGGTCGCGGGGATCGAGCATTTCTCCGGGACTAAGAAGCGGTTGCAGCACCTTGGTAGCTGGGTCGTACAGCGGCTTTCCGGCACCGAGGTCGCCGACACCACCTCCGGCTTCCGCGCCTACAACCGCGAGGCCGCGCTCGGTCTGCTGGTCGTCGACAACTTCACCTACACGCTGGAGAGCCTGATCCAAGCCGGCAAGATGCTGGTCGCTGTCGACCAGGTCGAGATCGCGACCAACCCGCAGACCCGCGAGTCGCGGCTCTTCGCCTCGACCGGCGCCTACGTGCGCCGCAACACGCTCTCGATCCTCCGCATTTACGCGCGCTACGAGCCGCTGCGCGTCTTCGCTACGGCCGGTCTCGTGGTCGCGGTGCTCGCGCTCGCCGCCTGGATGCCCTTCCTGCTCGACTGGATCCTCAACGGCGACTCGACCGGACACATCCAGTCGCTGATCCTCGGCGCCGTGCTCTTCATCGCTGCCATTCAGCTCGTCGCCCTCGGCGTTATCGGCGACCTGCTCGCCGGCCAGCGAGTGATGACCCAGCGTGTCTTCGAGCGCGTGCGCCGGGTCGAGCTGGCGCTCGACGTTCCCCCGTCCCATTACGAGCCCGGCGCCCGGCAATGAGCGGCTCCGCAAACGGCGCCGCTCCGGGAACGGGAACGGCAAGCGCCACCGACTAC
>CAZQET010000406.1:0-14390 GCA_964591825.1 uncultured Conexibacteraceae bacterium | reverse complement strand
TGAGATCGATACGTGTCCTGATGACGCGGCTGGATCCCATACCATCGAGCAGATGACGATCCAGCGGATGGACCACGTTGGCATCGTGGTCGAGGACCTCACGGCCGCAACCGAGTTCTTCGTCGAGCTCGGGCTCGAGTTGCAGGGCGAGGCGGCGGTCGAGGGCCAATGGGTGGATCGGGTCGTGGGCCTCGACGGCGTCCGGGCGGAGATCGCGATGCTGCAGACCCCGGACGGCCACGGACGAGTCGAGCTGGCGAAATTCCACGCGCCGTCGACCCAGGCCGACAGCCAACACGCGCCGGCGAACGCGCCGGGCATCCGCCACGTCGCATTCGCCGTCGAGGACATCGACGCCATGGTCGCCGGCCTAAGAGCCCGCGGCGCTGAGCTCGTTGGCGAGCTGGAGCGCTACGAGGACCGCTACCGGCTCTGCTACGTCCGCGGCCCCGAGGGGATCATCGTCGAGCTGGCCGAGCAGATCGGCTGACGGTGCCGTCCACCGCCGAGCCGCCAGCGAAATCGGTGACAGGGCGCTACGGCTTGCCCCGGCGGCGGTAGTGCGCCTTGCAACCCAGGGCGAGGGAATAGGCAGGGCCGATGGCGTAGGACACGCCCGCGGCAGTGACTTCGTAGCCGGCGGGGCTGCGGTCGAGCCGGCCGTGCTCGATTTCGTCGGCGTAGCCCTGGATCAGAGCGGCCTGACCGTGGCCGTGCGGCGGCAGGGTGTCGCCGTGCCAGCCGCCTTCGTGAGCCATCCGCAGGAGTAGAGGCCAGTGACGGGCGTCGCCCATCGCCGCAACCGCTTCGTCGGCGATCTCCGCTTCACCCGCGCGGGTCGCGGTCAGCCAGCGTTCGAGCCAGGCACATGCGACCGCGCCGCTGACTTTGGTGCCGAGCTGGTAGCGGTTGGAGAGGAAATTGCGGGTGGGCAGGCTGGAGCGGTCGAAGCCGGGCGGCAGCGGCAGTTCGCTCAGCATCCGCCGGACCAGGGCACTGCCGGCCCCGGCGCTGACCAGGCTTGGTGGCATCGCCGCCAGCCAGGCCGCCACTCCGACCGGCCGCAGCGAGCGCAGGACGGCGTCGTATTCCTCCCTGCTCGCCAACCGACCGCGCAGCTCGACGAAGACGTCGCCCTGGGGCGCCAGCATCGTCGCGTAGTCGGCGCCGTCTTCGTAGTGGACGGTCGTCGCCGTGCGGCCAAGCAGCGTCCATCTCTCGGGCGGGCTCACGGCGGCGCGATCATGCAGGTATCTGCGGTAGAAGCGCGCCGGGTACCAGTCGAGCTCGAGCCGGTGCCGGCCATCGCCGAAATCGAGTTCGCCGTTGTCGACTTCGAACCCGTAGGCCCGCGTCACGCGCCATCCCGGCACGGTGATCAGGAGACGCGGATTCGCTTCGGCGACGGCGACGGCAGCGGCAGCGTAGGCGGGGTGGCCCTTGCCGGTCGGCGAGCCGCCGGCGAGGACGAAGATCGCGAATGCACCGAGACAGGCGAGCGCGCTGGAGGCGACGAGGGCGAGTCGCGAGCGACGCCGTCGACTTCCGCCGCGAGTGTCCGACTCAGCGATCCGGTCACCGGCCGGCATTGCCTGTGAGGAGAGGCTTCCGGCGACAATCGCGCGCTCCATCGCTTTCTTCATCGCCTCGTCATCAAGCCTCGCCCGCACCTCCTGGTACGGGAACGGATCGGCCTTCCGCATGCACTCCAGCGTCTCGATCCTGTCCATTGCTCTACTCACTTCGCCTCCTCAGCCGGGCGCGCCGTCGTCGATCTGCCCTCACTGGGTGAATGTCCGCCCGCCGCGAGATGTTTCGCCAGCTTGCGCCGCGCCCGGTGCAGGCGCACGCGAAACGCTGCGTTGGAGCACCCGAGGGCCTGGGCCGCCTCGCGGGTGTTGAGTCCGTCCCAGGCAACCAGGCGCAGCGCCTCGCGCTCGGGCTCGCTCAGCCGCGCGAAGGCGACGGCAAACGCGTCGCGCTCGGCCAGGGCGCCGCCCGGGTCGACCCAGCTGCCCGCCGCTCCGGCCTCATGAGCAAGGCGCTCGTCGAGCCGGCCCCGGCGCCGCGCGGAGCGCCGCTGGTTGGCGAGCACCCGCCTCGCGATCGCGTACAGCCACGACAGCGGCTGCTCGGGGATCGCCTCGCGCTTGCGCCAGACGACGGCAAAGGTCTCCGCGGCCGCGTCCTCGGCGGCACCCCGCTCACTCACACGCCGCAGGCAGAAGGCGAGCACCCGCGCGTAGTTCTCCCTGAAGCAGGCCTCGAAGCGGGCTCGCTCGCGGCCCGCGCCGGAATCGTCTCCCCCACCGCTGCGCACTGAAGGTAGATGTACAGCCCAGCGGACTTGTTACAGCCGCCGGCACCGAGCCGTTCGCCCACCGCGACTCGGCGCTCTTGGCGCCGGCGCGGCTAACGCAGTAAATCCACGACGCTCCCTACGTGCGGATCCACATACATAGAGATGTCTCTCCTCCCTCGAGTAACCCCAGAAGAGACGCCGGGAGGCTAACCGATTGAGCGTTTTGACGCAAGCCCAATTTTTGAATCGGGACGCCGATCCGTTTGAGCTCAGACGCCGGCGGGCTCGCCGGCTCGCAGGGCCGCGAGCACCCGCTCGGCGACCGCCTCGCCGGTGAGGCCGACCTCCTTGCGCAACAGCGCCGGCTTGCCGTGGGTGACGTAGCGATCGGGCAAGCCGACCCGCAGCACCCGGGCGCGCTCCCCGTGGCGCTCGGCGAAGGAATCCTCGAGGTGCTCGAGGACCGCCGAGCCAAAGCCACCTGGCAGCACGCCCTCCTCGACGGTCACCAGGAGGTCGTGGCCGAGCGCCAGCCGCTCGGTCAGCTCGCTGTCGAGCGGCTTGGCGAAGCGCCCGTCGGCGACGGTCGCCTCGAGCCCATGCTCGGCCAGGATCCGGGCTGCATCGAGCGCCACCGAGACGCCGTAGCCGTACCCGAGCAGCGCCACCCGCTCGCCGGAGGCAAGCAGCTCGCCGCTGCCGATCGGGATCTCCTGCGGCTCCGCCGGCAGCTCGACCCCCTCGGCCGCACCGCGCGGATAGCGCAGCGCCGCCGGACCATCGTGAGCGATCGCCGTGTGCAGCATGTGCACCAGCATCGCCTCGTCGCGCGGCGCCATCAGCACGATGTTGGGCAGCGGGCGCAGATAGGCGACGTCGAAGGCGCCGTGGTGCGTGGGGCCGTCGTCGCCGACGAGGCCCGCTCGATCCATCGCGAAGGTGACGTCGAGCTCCTGCAGGCAGACGTCGTGGACGATCTGGTCGAAGGCGCGCTGGAGGAAGGTCGAGTAGATCGCGCAGACCGGCTTGGCGCCCTGCAGCGCCAGCCCGGAGGCAAGCAGAACCGCGTTCTGCTCGGCGATCCCGACGTCGTAGTACTGCTCGGGCACCTGGTCGGCCAGCTTCTGCAATCCGGCCCCGCCCGCCATCGCCGCCGTAATGCCAACCACTCGCGGATCGCGCCGCGCCTCGGCGACGATGGCGTCGGCAAAGACCTGCGTGTACTGCGGCGGCGCGCTCGGTGCCGGCGGCGCCTCCAGCCGCTCCGGCGCAATCGCCTCCGGCGAGTCGGACTCCTGCACGGCGACCGGCTTCGGAGCGGGCATCCCGTCCACGATGCTCTTCGGCTTGGCGGCGTGCCACTCCTCCATGCCCTCGAGGCCGCCCTCCTCGGCTGGCGCGAAGCCCTTGCCCTTGACCGTGTGGATGTGGACGACGACGGGGCGCTCGGCGGCGAAGGCTTCTCGCAGGGCCTCGCGCAGGGCGCGCACGTCGTGGCCGTCGATCACGCCCATGTAGGCGAGGTCGAGCTCCTCGAAGAAGAGGCCCGGAGCCCAGTAGGCCTTGATCGCCGTCTTCAGCTCCGGACCGAGCCGTTCGATCCGCTTGCCGAGGCCGAGCGGCAGCCTGGTCAGCCGGTCCTCGACCCCCTCGCGAGCGTGGAAGAGGCGCGGGTTGAGTCGCACCCGGTTGAAGTAGCGCGAGAGGGCGCCAACGTTGGGTGAGATCGACATCCCGTTGTCGTTGAGCACGATCACGATCGGCGTCTGCAGCCCGCCCGCCGCGTGCAGCGCCTCGTAGGCGACGCCGCCGGTGAGCGCCCCGTCGCCTATGACGGCGGCCACTTTTCCGTCCTCGCCGATGCCCTTGCGCATCGCCTCCTTCAGTCCGACCGCGTAGCCGATCGAGGTCGAGGCGTGGCCGGCGCCCATGATGTCGTGCTCGGACTCGAAGACCGAGCAGAAGGGCGCCAGGCCCTCGTACTGGCGGATCGTCGGCAACTGCTCGCGGCGGCCGGTGAGGATCTTGTGCGGGTAGGCCTGGTGGCCGACGTCCCAGAGCACCTTGTCGCGCGGTGAGTCGAGCAGGCTGTGCAGGGCGACGGCCAGCTCGCAGGTGCCGAGGTTGGCGCCGAAGTGACCGCCGATCTCGCCGATCGTGTCGATGATGTAGGTGCGCATCTCCTGCGCCACCTGCTGCAGCTGCTCGTCATCGAGGCCGTGCAGGTCGGCCGGGGAATCGATCCCGTCCAGCAGCCGCGGCGACCCGCTCCGCTCCTCCGCTTCGTGTCCGTTCTCGCTCATTCGTCTCTGGTGAAGATGTAGTCGGCCACGCGCCTCAGGTCGTCGCTGCCGGCGTTCGCCTCGTCCAGCGCCGCCACCGCCTTGGCGTGCGACTCGGCCGCGAGCTCGCGCGCCCGCTCGAGGCCGAAGAGGCTGACGTAGGTGAGTTTTCCATGCCGCTCGTCGCTTCCGTGGGGCTTGCCGAGCCGCTCCGCGCTCCCCGTCACGTCAAGGATGTCGTCGACGATCTGGAAGAGCACGCCCAGCTCGCTGGCGAATTGGCGAAAGGGCATTGTCTCAGGTTCGGCCAGTCCTTCGAGGACGAGCACGACGCCGACGCTGGCGGCGATCAGGCGACCGGTCTTGAGGCTGTGCAGGAGGCGCAGGCGCTCGGCGTCGCGCTCGGGGACGGCGACGTCGACGTACTGCCCACCGACCATCCCGTCGACCCCGGTCGCCGCGCTCAGCTCGCGCAGCGCCGCCAGCACCCGGGCGGGCTCGCCGGGCTGTTCGCAGGCGAGCCGCACCGCCTCGGCGAAGAGCCCGTCGCCGGCGAGGATCGCCACGTCCTCGCCGAACTCGACGTGTGAGGTGGGCCGGCCGCGGCGCAGCTCGTCGTCGTCCATCGCCGGCAGGTCGTCGTGAATCAGCGAGTAGGTGTGGATCAGCTCGATCGCGCAGGCGACCGGCAGGAAGCGCTCTGGCTCGGCCCCCAAGGCCCGCGCCGTGGCGAGCGCGAGCACCGGGCGCACTCGCTTGCCGCCAGCAAGCAGCGAGTAGCGCATCGCCTCCTCCAGCCCCTCGGTCGGGCCCGGCGCGGCGAAGCGGTGCCGCTGCAGCTCGGCATCAACGAGCGCCCGCAGATCCTCCGGATAGCTCAAGCCTCAGACTCTGACTCGCGGATGGCGCGGTTGGTCTCCTCGACCGCCTCGGCGGAGAGCTCGGCCGCCTCCTCGGCCAGGGCCGCGGCGCGGGCGTCATCGGCGTCCTCGCCCTCGAGCTCGGCCGCGATCGCCCTGAGGCGCTCGGCGATCTCGCGCAGGCGGCTCACCCAACACTCTCCCGCTCGCGGGCGATCGCGCCGAGCACGCCGTTGACGAAGGCCGGTGCGTCGGCGCCGCAGTACTCCTTGGCGAGCTCGACCGCCTCGTCGATCGCAACCTCGGTTGGCACGTCCTCGGAGTGGCCCATCTCGTACAGCGCCACGCGCATGGCGTTGCGCTCCAGCGGCGCGATCCGCTCCAGCTCCCAGCCCTTGGCATGGGCGGCGATTGCCGCGTCGAGCTCCGCGCGATGCGCCTCCACTCCAGCCACCAACTCACGCGTGAAGGGCCGCGACTCGGCCACCAGCTCCTCGAGCGGGCGGCCGGTGACGTCGCGCTGGTAACAGGCGAAGACGGCATCGCGGCGCTGATCTGACCTGCGCATGCCGTCATTCTCGCGATTCGCGCGGCTGGAGGGCGTGACTCGGGCGCCGCGCGTCAGCCGCGCGCGTAGCTCATCCCGAGCAGACCGGCGTTACCCGAGACGCCGGCGACCGCCTTGCGCAGCGCGAACGGTTCGAAGCCGCTGGAGGGCGAGAGCTTCTTCGGCAGGGCGAAGAGGGTGAACACATACGTTTCGCTCGAGCCTTCGGGGCAGATTTCGTAGCCGACCTTGCCGAAGCTGTTACGGCCGACGATGGCGCCAGCTGGCAGCGCCCCGGCTTTGATTTCCTCCAGTTCGGGGCTCAGCCCGGCCACGGCCCAGTCGAAGAAGAGCCGGCCCTTCACCGGCCTGATGTTCGCCGCGAAGAGGACGAGTTCCTTGGTTCCCGCGGGGACGCCCTGCCAGCGCAGCGCCGGTGAGACGTTGGCGCCGTCGCAGGTGTACCGGGCGCTCAGCGCCGAGGTGCCGCGCGCGGCGGGCGGGCTCGACGGGCTTTCCAGGGTCATGTCGGCGACCGTCGCTTCGCGGCGCTCTTGCGGGGTGATCTTCGGCGCTTCTGACTTTCCCGTGGGCAACGGCACCGGTGGGCCGTGTCTGCCACCGCCGGCGGGCGGTTCGACCTGGGTCGTTGAGGCGCCGCGATGCGCTTCTTCCGTCGCCTGAGCACCGACGTCCGCGCTAGCCGGAGCCCTGCTGGAGGCGGAGGCGGCCGTCGAACCGGTATCGCCGGAGGAGCCGCCGCCGCATCCCGCCAGCACGAGCGCGATGACAACGAGCACCGGGATCGCCCCGGCGCTCGTCGTCTTCGCAAACGTTGCTAGGAAACTGTCAGCGCTTCTTCCCGATGCCATTCGAAGGCTTCAGCAGGAAAGAAGCCGGTCCATTCGACCGAGGAGCCCAGCGCTTTCAGTTCGGTTCCTGTCGCTTTGAAGCTCGACGAGCTGAACGTCGCGCTTTCGGTTTCGTTATTGAGGATGCCGCCGGCCGAGCCGGTGACGTGGGCCCAGACTCCCCACAGCGGGCAGAAAAAGCCCCCGTAGAGGACCCAGACGTTGACTTCTTTGACCTTCATGTAGTTGCTGCCGCTGATCGTCGTCAGTTCCGTTGGCCAGGGGAATGCTTCGGCTTCGATCGCCGCCACCGTGCAGGTGGTGTTCGTGTAGCAGTTGAAGAGGGGCAGCTTGTTGACGTTCCCCTTGCCCGTTCCCCCTTCGTTCCAGATTTCAACCTGGTAGAGGAAGTTGTCGCAGGTCGTCGTCATCCCCCAGGCGGTCAGGCCGCTTTTTTCGGCACCCCCGAGGATCGTCTCTTTCCCTTTCAATTCATTCCCGTTGAACCTCCACGCGGGCCCGGCCACTGCCGAACCGGCGAAGGCGGCGCTCAAAACCAGCGCCGCGAGCAGGGCTCCCAGGAATGCTCGTGGCGCGCGCGCCACCGTCCCGTGCGTTTGCATGACTCTCCCGTCTGTTTGCTCGATGGACCCAGACGTACCGCTGGGCATAACGACAAGTACCACATTTGACGGCGGCGCGCCACCCCAAGACCGGCAATCCTGCCGGTACCCAGGGCCTCTCAGGCCCGCGAGACGTACTCGCCGCTGCGGGTATCGACGCGGATCGTCTCCCCCTCCTCGATGAAGAGCGGCACCTGCACGGTGACGCCGGACTCCAGAGTCGCGGGCTTGCTGCCGCCGCCCGAAGCGGTGTCGCCCTTCACGCCGGGCTCGGTCTGCGTCACCTTCATGTCGATCGCACTGGCCACCTGCACGTCGGCGGGCCGCTCGTCGACGAAGAGCACGTCGACCTCGGCGTTGGGCAGCACCCAGCGCATCGCCTCGCCGCAGACCTCGCGCGGGATCTCGATCTGCTCGTAGTCCCGGGTGTCCATGAAGACCGCGGCCTCGCCGGAGTCGTAGAGGTACTGCATCTTGCGCGACTCGGTGTGGACCGGGCGGAACTTCTCGCCGGCACGAAAGGTCTTGTCCTGGACCGTGCCGTCCTCGATCTTGCGCAGCTTGGTGCGGACGAAGGCACCGCCCTTGCCCGGCTTGACGTGCTGGAACTCGATGATGCGGAAGATCGTCCCGTCGATTTCGATGTGGGAGCCGTTGCGGAATTCGTTGGTCGAGATCACGGCGGCGAATCCTATGAAAGCCAGCCCCGCGTCGGCTTGGTCGAAGCTCAATAAAGGGCGCGCTGGGCGATCGTCTAACGTGGACTTCAGGGAATGAAGGGGGTCCGCACACTCGCCATATCGGCAGCGGCGCTGGCGCTGCTTGCCGCCGCGCCGGTCGCGCGGGCCGAAGAAGAACCGACCCGCGACCAGTACCGCGAACGGGTCGAGCCGATCTGCAAGGCCAATACCGAAGCCAACAAGCGGATCCTCAAGAACGTCACCCAGAAGGCGCGCAGCCGGGTGCCGGCCAAGCTGAAGCAGGCCGGCCAGCAGTTCATCCATGCCTCGGCGGTCTTCGGCCGGGCGGTGGAGAAACTCGCCGCGGTGCCGCAACCGCCCACCGACGCGGTGCGGCTGGGCAAGTGGTTCGCGCAGCTCGGCATCGTGCGCGAAAAGCTGCGCAAGCTCGGCGTCGCCCTCCGGGCCGACGAAGAAATCAAGGCCGCCCACGAACAGATCCGGGTCGAACGGGCAAGCAACGCCGCCAACAACTTCAGCTTCGTCTTCGAATTCCACTACTGCCGGCTGAACCGCTCGCGGTTCAGCTGAGGGACTCGGCACCCGGTGCGGGCCATAGCACGGATCTAGCGTTTCGCTTCGGCGCCCGTGCTCGTCGTCAGCGAGCCGGCGGCGCCGCCCGAGAGCACCCGGCGGGTGAGGCTCGGCAGGAGGATGCGGGCGACGGCGGCCAGTGCGTAGGCCCGCGGCACGTAGCGCTCGGCCCTGCCACCGGGGCCGGCCTCGAAGATCGCCTCGGCGACCTTCTCGGGCTTGGAGACGATCCAGCGCGTGAGCGCCTTCTCGCGCAGCTCAGTCGCCGGAAAGCCCTCGGTGGCGATGAAGCCGGGAAGCACCAGCCCGACGTGGACGCCGTGTGTGCGCTCCTCGGCGTAGAGCGAGTCGGTCCAGCCGATCAGCGCGAACTTGCTCGCCGAGTAGGAGCCCGTGCGGGCGCGGGCGACGCGCCCCGCGGTGCTCGCCACGTTGACGATCGCGCTCGGGGCCGAGGCGCGCAGCGGCGGCAGCAGCGCCTCGGTGAGGCGGACGACGGCGTCGAAGTTGAGCTCCATGTGGCGCTGGACGTTGGCGTAGCCGCCCTCGGCAAAGCCGTCGCGCCAGGACGCCCCGGCGTTGTTGACGAGCAGCGTCAGCTCGCCGCCCAGCTCCTCGACGTGGGCGCGAACCCGCTCGGGGGCGTCGCCGTCGGTGAGGTCGACCGCCACGCAGCTCGCCTCACAGGGCAGCGACTGCGCGAGCGCCCGCAGTCGCTCCTCACGCCGCGCGACCAGGACCAGCCGCGCGCCGGGCTCCCGGGCGAGGCGGCGCGCGGTCGCCTCGCCGATACCACTCGAGGCGCCGGTGACTACCGCGACCATTGGCTTGGAATTCACCAATCGAACGCTATTCGAAGCAGCGGACCGCGGACGTTTGTCCGAATGACATACTGCCGCACCAACCGTGAGCGAAACCCCCCGACTACTCGACGAACTCCTCCGCGCTCCCGGACCCTCCGGCTACGAGGCGCCGGCCGCCGCAGTCTGGCGCGAGGCCGCCTCCTTCGCTGAGGTCTCGGCCGACGGGATCGGCTCCTCAGTGGCGCGCGTCGGCGACGCCAGCCCGCTGCTCGCCGTCATCG
Source organism: uncultured Conexibacteraceae bacterium (assembly GCA_964591825.1). GTDB lineage: Bacteria > Actinomycetota > Thermoleophilia > Solirubrobacterales > 70-9 > VRUE01. Next base: position 4,567 of record CAZQET010000406.1, on the reverse strand, counting down.
GCCACATCGACGAGATCGGGCTCGTCGTCCGCCACATCGACGAGCGGGGCATCCTCTGGTTCGCGCCGATCGGCGGCTGGGACCCGCAGATCCTCGTCGGTCAGCGGGTTGAGGTGCAGGGGCCGGAGGGCCCCGTTCCAGGCGTGGTCGGCCGTAAGCCGCTTCATCTGCTCGACGCCGAGGCCCGCAAGAAGGTGGTCGAGCTGAAGTCGCTGCACATCGACATCGGCGCCGCCGATCGCGAGCAGGCCGAAGTGATGGTCCGGGTCGGCGACCCGGTCGTGATCGCCAGCGAGCCGCTGCGTCTGCACGGCGAGCGCGCTGTCTCGCGCTCGATGGACAACCGGCTGGGCGCCTACGTCGCGCTCGAGGCGCTGCGGCGGGCCAAGGAGGGCGGCTCGCTCAGCGCCGGCTTCGCCGCAATCGCCGCCGTACAGGAGGAGATCGGCCTCTTCGGCGCCCGCACCTCGGCCTTCGCCGTGCGACCCGACCTGGCGATCGTCGTCGACGTGACCCACGCCACCGATGCCCCCGGCGTTGACGAGAAGGAGCTGGGCAGCCACGCGCTCGGCTCCGGCCCAGTGATCTACCGCGGCGCCACCCTCTCGCCAAAGCTCTCGGCGCTGCTGGTCGAGACCGCCGAGGAGACCGACATCGAGCACACGGTCGGCGCCACCGGCAACTCGACCAGCACCGACGCCGACGCCGTGCAGTTCGCCCGCTCTGGCATCCCCACCGGTCTCGTCTCGATCCCCCTGCGCTACATGCACTCGCCCGTCGAGATGGTCGACCTCGCCGACGTCGAGGCGACGGTGAAGCTGATCGTTGGCTTCGCCGAACGTTTGAACGATCGAATAGACCTCAGCCGATAGCTGACGGCGTCAGTTCGCCACGAACACCATGTCTCGCCCTTTTGCCTTGGCGGAGTAGAGGGCGGCATCGGCACGGGCGACGAGGTCCTCGGTGTTCACCTTGGACGGCCGGCTGACGGCGGCGCCGATACTGATAGTCACCCCCACGCCCGCCGGCCGCCGCTCGCGCACGGTCCGGCGCAGGCGCTCGGCAACTGCGACCGCGTCCTTCTCACTCGCCCCGGGCAGGACGACGAGGATCTCCTCGCCGCCGATGCGGTAGATCGAGTCGCCGGCGCGCAGCACCCTCCGCATCGTGTGGGCGACGTCCTGCAGCACTGCGTCGCCGGCGACGTGACCGAGCCGGTCGTTGACCCGCTTGAAGTGGTCGAGGTCGCAGAGCAGCAACGCGTGCGAGTGGCCGCGAGCTTCGTCGCAGGCCGTGCCGTCGAGCTCGGCGAGCCGCTGCTCGAGCGCGTTGCGGTTGTAGAGGCCGGTGAGCGGGTCGAGCGTCGAGCGTTGCCGGTGGGCGCGGTCGGACTCGACCAGGGCGCCGGAGAGGATCACCGTGCTGAGGATCAGAGCGACCGTCGCAACGAGCGTCTGGCTGTGGGCCGCGGCGCCGGCGGGGTCGACTGCAATCGTGCTGAGCAGGAAGACGGCGAGCAGGTAAATGGTGCCGACGACCATGCCCCAGGGGTCGAAGCGGGCGCCGAGCGTCACCCCGGGGAGGGCGAACCAGATCAGCACGGCGCTGGTCGGCCCGCCGGTCGCGACCACCGCCCCGCCCAGGAGCAGGGGCAGCAGGCCCCAAGCCCCGGCCACCCAGAGCCACGGCCGCCGGCTGGCCTGCATGAAGCGATCGGCGACGGCGAAGCCCGAGAAGCCAACTGCGAGCGGGACCAGCCAGAGCCAGCCGACCTGGGGCCCGGCCGAAGCGAGCGCCAGGGCGAGAATGGCGAAGCAGGCCGCCCGATAGCGGCCCACCCGACGCTCCATGTCGAGCAGCCGGTCGCGGCGCGCCTCGCGAATGCTGTCAGCCGTGCTGGTCACAGCTCGGACATCGACCAGCCCTCGATTCCGCTTAACCCTGCACCCCCAAACCCGAACTGCATCAAATTCTTGTCCCAGCAGGACAAGAATTTGATGCAGTTCGGGTTAGTCGATGAGTTGCAGGTCCTTGGGGAGGGTGCTGAGGTTGCGGTGGGCCTCGGGGGTGACGACGACGAGGTCCTCGATGCGGACGCCGAGCTTGCCGGGGAGGTAGATGCCGGGCTCGATCGTCACCACTTCGCCGGCGGCGAGCACGTCCTCGGAGCGCTGCGAGACGCGTGGCTCCTCGTGCACCTCGAGACCGACGCCGTGGCCGAGCCCGTGGCCGAAGCGCTCGCCGTGGCCGGCGGCTGCGATCAGCTCGCGGGCCGCGCCGTCGACGTCCTCGGCCTTGGCACCGGCCCGCACCGTGGCCAGCGCCGCCTCCTGCGCCTCGCGCACGGTCTCGTAGACGGCGCGGGCCTCCTCGCCGGGCTCGCCGATGGCGAAGGTGCGGGTGCCGTCGGAGCAGTAGCCGTCGAGCTTTGCGCCCATGTCGAAGACGACCAGCTCGCCGCGACCGATCTCGCGCTCGCCGGGCTCGGCGTGCGGCAGCGCCCCGTTGGGGCCGGTGGCGACGATCGTCGGGAACGACGGCTCGGCACCGCGCTCGCGCATGCGCGCCTCGGCGGCGCGGGCGACCTCGAGCTCGCTGCGCCCCGCGAGGCCGTCTTCGAGGGCGAGGCGCCAGATCTCGTCGGCGAGCTCGGCGGCCGCCGCGATCGCGGCCAGCTCATCCGCGTCCTTCACCCGGCGCAGCCTCTCCACCGTGCCCCCGGCGCCCTCGAGGGCGACCCCCTCGGGCAGCTTCTCCTCCAGCCGCTTCAGGGTGCGCACGGCCATCTGGTGGTCTTCAAAGCCCGTTCGCCCGCTGAGGCGGGTGGCGATCCCGCCCAGCCAGTCGTCGCTCACGGTCACCACCTCCCAGCCCTCGATCTCGGCCTCGGCTCGCTCGGTGTAGCGGAAGTCGGTGAGGAAGACGCGCAGCTCCGGGCCGCAAACGCAGGCGCCGTTGGTGCCGCCGAAGCCGGTCAGGTAGCCGACGTTGACCAGGTCGGTGACCAGGAAGCAGTCGAGCTCCCGCTCGGTGACCAAGTCCGCAAGCCGGTCACCGCGAACCCCCATCAGCCGCCCACGCCGAGCTCGCGGGCGAGCAGCGACAGCGCCTCGCGGTAGCCGTCCGGGCCCTTGCCGCTGACCTTGGCGAGGACGAGGCCGTCGAAGACGGAGAGCTTGCGCCAATCCTCGCGAGCCTCGACCGCGGAGAGATGGACCTCGACCGCGGGGACGCCGGCGACGTCGAGCGCGTCGGCGATCGCACGGCTGTAGTGGGTCCAGGCCCCGGCGTTGACGATCGCCGAGTCGGCCAGCTCCGGGACGCGGTGCAGGTATTCGCAGAACTCGCCCTCGGCGTTGGTCTGGAAGAAGATCGCCTCCAACCCCAGCTCGCGCGCCCATTTGGTGATCCGCGACTCCAGCTCGAAGAGCGAGAGCCCGCCGTAGACCGAGGCATCGCGGCGCTCGAGGATGTTGAAGTTGACGCCGTGCAGAACGGCGACGCGATTGTGGGCGGTGGTCATCGGTAGAGCTCCGTCACGGCGGCCTCGACCTTAGCCGCATCGACCAACTGGCCGGTGCGGGGCTCGCCCGGCTCGGCAAGCAGGACAAAGCCGACGCCCGCGGCGGTGCGCTTCTTGTCGCGCTGCAGTGCCGCCAGCACGGGTTCGAGCCCGATCGCCGGGTCGAGCTCGGTGGGCAGGTCATGGCGGGTGAGAATCGCCTCGACCTCGTCGCGTAGCTCGGCCGCGTCGGAGAGGCGCAGCGTCGCCAACAGGCCGAGGCCGATCGCCTCGCCATGGCGATAGCGCTCGTAGCCACTCGCCGCCTCGATCGCGTGGCCCACCGTGTGGCCGAGGTTGAGCACGGCGCGCAGGCCGGCGTCGCGCTCGTCGGCCGCGACCACCTCGCACTTGTAGTGCGCGCAGGCGAAGACGATCCCATTCAGCTCGCCGGGCTCGAGCGTGGTGAGCCCGCGCACCTCCTCCCATAGCTCGCCGCCGGCCAGCAGCCCGGTCTTCAGCGCCTCGACAAAGCCGGCCGCCAGCTCCTCGCGCGGCAGCGTGGCGAGGGTCTCGGTATCGGCGAGCACGGCGGCAGGCAGCTGGTAGGCGCCGGCGTAGTTCTTGCCCTCAGGCAGGTCGACCCCGGTCTTGCCGCCATAGGCCGAGTCGACCTGGGCGACCAGCGTCGTTGGCACCTGGACCACCGGGATGCCGCGCTGGTAGAGGTGGGCGCAGAAGCCGGCCAGGTCGCCGACCACGCCGCCGCCGAGCGCCACGACGTGGTCCTCGCGCGTAATCCCCAGCCGCGCCATCTCGCGCAGGACCCGGTCGGCCTCGGCCATCGTCTTCGCCGACTCTCCCGGCGCCACCTCGACCGTCGCCGCCAGCGGCGCTAGCCGCTCCGCGTAGAGCGGTCCCACGGCGCCGTCGGTGATGCAGCAGCGCTCGCCCGGAAGCGGCCAGGGCACCTTGCCGAGCAGCCCCGGCCCGACGAAGACCGGGTACTCGCCCGAGGCGCTCGTCGCCCAGAGCATCCTGGTCCCCGGGGGCAGATCGGCGAGC
>CAZQET010000405.1:0-6963 GCA_964591825.1 uncultured Conexibacteraceae bacterium | reverse complement strand
AACGGTTATCAACGCCTGCCCGAACCCTTTGCCGAACAGTCCTCCGTCGGCCTGGGCGAAGATCGACTGGAGGATCTGGTAGCCGCGGTTCGCGGGGTCCTGGTAGGGGTTGAGCCAGATCTCGACACGGTCGTGGACATGGGGAACGTGCGAGGCGAAGAACCAGGCGCCGACCACGAACAGCGCCATGCCGATCACGACGAACGAGAAGCGACCGGTCGCCACGTAGAGCAGGGCGAGGAACGCGGCGAAGAACATCAACGAGCTGCCGAGGTCGCGGATGAAGACGAGCATGAGCATCGAGGCGCCCCAGACGACGAGCAGCGGGCCGAGATGCTTGAGCGGCGGCAGCGTGACCCCGAGGACGCGGCGGGCACCGACGATCAGCACCTCGCGGTTCTCGCGCAGGTAGCTGGCGAGGAAGACGACGATCGCGATCTTCGAGAACTCGGCCGGCTGAAATGCGAGCGGGCCGATTTCGACGCCGAGGTAGGCGCCGTTGACCTGTGCGCCGATGCCCGGCAACCGTGGCGCGAGGAGAAGCAGCAGGCCGACGGCGGCGATCGTGTAGCGGTACCGCTCGAGCACGTCGTAATCGCGCACGAAGTGGATCGTCAGGGCGAAGAGGACGAGGCCGAGGACGAACCAGTTGGCCTGATCGCGGGCCAGGCCGGAGTCGATCCGGTAGACCATCACCAGGCCGAAGGCGGTCAGCAGCGCGACCAGCGGGAAGAGGTAGGGGTCGGCCTTGGGCAGGCGCACCCGCAGGTAGAGGTGCGTCGCCACGCAGACGGCGAGGAAGTAGGCGCCGAAGACGAGGCTGGCGTTGTCGAGCCGCGCGTTCTCCTGGGCGAAGACCGCGGCGAAGCCGGCGGTGAGCAGCAGCGCCACCGGCACGAGAGCCATCAGCTCTCGATTGCGAGCATTCACGGAACGCTCTGCGACTTTTCTATTTCTTCGATCAACGAGGTGGCGTCGCCGTGCGAGCGCAGGTCGTGGCCGGTGACCGCGTCACGGCGGCGCCTGGGCAGCGAGGAGGTCTGGATCGGCGCCGCGTAGCGCTCTTCGTAGAGCGCGATGCCGAAGGGCAGTTCGTAGGGAAGCCCGCGATAGAGGGCGACGCGGCCCCCTTCGTCGGTGCCGAGGAACCAGACCTGGCGGTTGCCATACCAGGCGGCGAATCCGAGGGCTGCGAGAACGAGCAGCACCGCGCCCACCTTGAGCGTGCGGCGAAGCCCGCGCCGCGGATGCCTGGCGGCGAGCTGTTCGCGGCGCTCCCGCGCAGCCGCGGCGGCGACCCGGCGCCGCACCTCCGTCGCGGTGAGCCCAGCCTCGGCCGCGGTGGCGCCGATCAGCGTCGCGTCCTCGTGGCTCTGCTGCGGGGCGGCGGCGTCTTCGAGGCGAAAGGCGAGGGCCGTGATGTTGTCGCGGCCGCCGGCCCGGTTCGCTTCGTCGACCAGCGCCCGCACGGCGGCGCTCATCGAGCTGGCGCCGGCCAGCAGCTTGGCGATCTGCTCTTCGCTCAGCATCGTCGTCAGCCCGTCGGAGCAGATCAGGAAGACGTCGCCGGGCGCGGCGGGCACCGTGTGGATGTCCGGCACGACCTCGGGCTCGGGCCCGAGCGCGCGGGTGATGATCGAGCGCTGGGGATGGTCCTCGGCCTGAGCGTCGGTGAGCTGCCCCTTGCGGCGCATCTCCTCGACCAGAGAGTGGTCGCGGGTCAGCTGCTCGAGCTCGCCGGCGCGCAGGCGGTAGGCCCGGCTGTCGCCGACGTGGCCGATTGCCACCTCTTCCCCCCTCGCATCGACGATCGCCGCGGTCAGCGTCGTGCCCATCCCGGCGCGCGAGGCATCGGCGCGGGCGAGCTCATGGATGCGGCGGTTGGCCGCCAGGATCGTCTCACGCAGAACCTGCTCCGGCGGGCCCTCGGGCAGGTCGACGTCGAAGGCGTCGGCGGCGGTCTTGGAGGCGACCTCGCCGGCTTGGGCGCCGCCCATGCCGTCGGCGACGACGAAGATCGGCGCCCTCACGAAGAAGGAGTCCTCGTTGGCGTTGCGCTGCCGCCCCGTGTCGGTGCGAAAGGCCTGATCCTCGATCCTCAGCACGGCAGCCGCCTACGCCCCCGCCTCGTACCTGAACTCGGTGTCGCCGATCCTGACGACGTCGCCGTCGATCAGCTCCGCCTCGCCGGCCAGCGAGGCGTCGTTGAGAAGGGTGCCGTTGGTCGAGTTCATGTCCTCGACGTAGATGCGGCCATCACGGCTGAAGATCCTCGCGTGCACGCCGGAGGCATAGCGATCGTCGATGCGAACGTCGGCTTCGGCGGAGCGGCCGATCGAGAGGCCGCCGATCAGGTCGAAGCGCTCGCCCGGTTCGAGCCCGCCGCCGCGCTCGGCGATCAGCCAAGCGTCGGCGGCGTTTGCCCGCGGCGAGAGGCCGGGCGGCGCCTGGTGGAAGCCGGTTGCGTCCGGGGCCGGCGAGACGGTGCGGCGCAGGTCCTTGAGCGCGCTGCGCGCGATCCAGAGCAGGAAGAGGTAGAGGACGGCGAGGAAGCCGAACTTGAGGAAGACGGAAATCGGGGCGTAGTCCACTAGGACGGCGCGCTCACTGCTCGACGTCGAAGACGAAGGTCGTGGTGCCGAGGGTGACCTGGTCGCCAGGGCTGAGCCGCGAGGAGGAGACGCGACGACCGTTCACCTTGACGCCATTGGTCGAGCCGAGGTCGGCGATCGTCCAGTCCCCCGCCTGGGAGCGGCGCAGCTCAGCGTGGCGGCGCGAGACGTTCGGGTCGCTGAGCACGCACTCGGCTTGCTTGGAGCGGCCGATCGTCGACCGCGGGCCCTCCAGCACGTAGCGGCGGTCTCCCAGCGAGACCACGGCGCGGGAGACGACGGCCGGCTCGGCGACCCCCGCCGCGGAATGCTCGGGCGGGCGCTCCCGGACCGCCGAGTAGACCATCGTGTGGCCCTCCTCGCCCTGGCTCGGTGCCTCGCCCTCGCGGGCAGGCGGCTTGACCAACCTGGTTTGGATGCCGAACTCGCCGAGACGCAGGCGCTCGTCGGTCTTGAACTCGACCTCCGGCCGGGTGAGCAGGTCGTAGCTGCGGCGACGCGCGTGCTCCAGCAGGTAGCCGGAGAGCTCCTGCTCCAGCGAACGCTCGTAGCCTTCGAGCTTTGCCCGGTCGCGACTGGAGAGGAAGACCGTGTACTCGTTGGGCACGTAGACGCGGGCCACGCCGGCGGTCTTGTGGGCGTCCATCTCCTTGGCAAGCTTGCGCGCGAGCTCGACGGGCTGCACCTCAGAGCTGAAGGCACGGCTGAAGAGCCCCTCGACCAGGCCTTCGATCCGACTCTCGAGATTACGTAGAACGCTGATCGCTGGCTCCTTTTCGCGGTCGCGGCGGGCGCCCGGGGTGGCGGGAAGGCGGCAGAAATCCTACGGGAGGAGGACGCCGTGACCGACGGCGAGCCATGCTCCCAGGGCTGCCGCCAGCGCCGCAGCCGCGGCGCGCAGCGGCAGCGAGCGGGGAACCCGGGGCGGATGATCGGCGAGCGAGTCGAGCGAGTCCTCGATCGTCTCGCCGAGCTCCTCCAGCGAGGGGCGGCGGTCGGGGCGGCGCTCCAGGCAGGCGTCGAGCGCGGCACAGAGCTCGCGGGGTAGGTCGGGTCGCAGGCGTCGCAGCGGCCGTCGCCTGCCGCCGATCGCGCGCGCCGTCGCCGCCGGGGTCGAGCGCCGAGCCGGATGCTCGCCGCTCCAGCTCTCGTACAGCATCAGCCCCAGCGCGTAGACGTCGGCGGCGGGCCCGGCCTCACGACCCTCGGCCTGCTCTGGGGCCATGTAGGCGAGGGTGCCGACGACGTCGCCGGGCGCGGTCAGAGCGGCGCCGTCGGTGAGGCGGGCGACGCCGAAGTCCATCAGCTTCGCTCGCGGCTCGCCGTTCTCGGTGACGAGCACGTTCTGCGGCTTGATGTCGCGGTGGACGACCGCGCGCTCGTGGGCGTGGTCGAGCGCCTCGCAGAGATCGGCGCCGATCTCGCCCACCTCGCGGTCGCTGAGGGCGCCGTCGCGATTGAGGCTGGCGAGGGTCGTGCCGTCGACCAGCTCGGTGACGAGCAGCGCGTTGCCGTCCTCCTCGCCCATCTCATAGAGGGTGACGATGCCGGGATGGTTGAGCCGCGCAGCCGCCTGCGCCTCGCGCAGCACCCGCTCGGGGCCCTGGATCCCGCTCGACTCGATCGCCTTGACCGCGACGGGGCGCTCGAGCCGTCCATCCCACGCCTCGTAGACCGTGCCGAAGCCGCCGCTGCCGATGCGGCGCTCGATCAGAAACCGGTTGAGTACGAGCGAACCGACCAATGCACTCAGCCGCTTCGCCGCGAATCCGCTTCCTCCTGCGACATACTCCCTGCTTCTTGGAGGATTTCTCGGCACCCCAACCGGGTCGGCGGTCGCGGCCACGCCGTCGGCCCCAGCGTCAGCAGATACTGCTGCGGCGCGGCTTGGCGCTCGGCGGTGGCCTGCTGCTGCTGATCCTGATCGTGCTCGGCGTCAAGGGCTGCCTCGACGCGCGCAAGAACCGGGCGCTCAGCGACTACGCTCGCAACGTCACCCAGATCGTCGAAGAGACCAACCAGACGAGCAAGGAATTCTTCGGCAAGCTCGACGAACCCGGCGGTCTCTCGGTGACCGAATTCATCAACCAGGTCAGCGCCGACCGCAGCGCCATGGACAGCTACGCCAGCCGCGTCGACGGCCTCAGCGCCCCTGGCGACATGGGCCACGCCCAGAACGCGCTCGAACTGGTCTACGAGCTGCGGGCCGGCGCGATGGACGAAATCGCGGAAAAGATGAGCACGGCGCTGGGCGACGTCGGCTCCGAGCAGGCGATGAAGGAGATCTCGCTGCAGATGCGCAGACTGCTCGCCAGCGACGAGCTCTACGCAGCCGTGGTGCGGCCTGAGATCGACGGGGTCCTCGCCGACAACGGAATCGAGGGCGACGACGTGCCGAAGAGCATCTTCCTCGCCGATGAAACCCGCTGGCTCGACGAAGGCGAAGTGAGCGCCGCGCTGAGCTCGGTGAGCGGCTCGAGCAGCAGCTCCTCCAGCTCGGTCGTGCATGGCCTGGGCCTGATCGGCACGAGCGTCAACGGCACCGAACTGAGCTCCGAATCGACCACCTCGGTGATCAGTGAAGGCACGCCGGAAGTCGAAGTGGAAGTGGCGAACCAGGGCGAATCGACCGAGAACGGGATCAACGTCTCGGTCACGGTCAGCGGCGGCTCGACGCTCTCCGGCACGATCGACAGCATCGGCGTCGGCGAATCCTCGACCGTCTCGATCCCGCTGACGCCGGCGCCGAGCGGCGAAACGACCCTGGAAGTGAAGGTCGACACGGTGCCGGGCGAGAAGATCTCCGAAAACAACGAAGCCAGCTACAGCGTCGTCTTCGAATAGGTAGGCGTTAGTGCGGATCGCCTATCTGGGGCCTGCCGGGACCTTCACTGAGGACGCGCTGCGCGAGGCGGGCGGCGAGGGCGGGTACGAACCGTTGCGCACAGCGACGATCCGCGAGGCGATCCTCGCGGTCGAGCGAGGGGAGGCGGAGCGGGCTCTGGTACCGGTCGAGAACTCGATCGAGGGATCGGTGCGCAGCACGCTCGACACGCTCGCCTTCGAAGCCGAGGGAGTGGCGATCGTCGGCGAGCACGACTTCGCCGTGCGGGCAATGCTGATCGCCGCCGAGGCGATCGAGCTGGGGCGGATCGAGCGCGTTCTCTCCCATCCCCAGCCGCTCGCCCAGTGCGCCCGCTTCCTCGCTGAGAATCTGCCGAACGCAGTGCAGGAGAGCCGTGACAGCACCGCCGCGGCCGTGCAGGAGGTCGTCGCGGAGGGCGAGCCCTGGGCGGCGATTGGCGCTCGCGCCGCAGCCGAGCTCTACGGCTGCGCGATCCTGCGCGAGGGGGTCGAGGACGAGCCCAACAACGTGACGCGCTTCCTCTGGATCGCCCCGGCGGGGACGGAGCCAGGTGACGGCGGGCAATGGAAGACCAGCCTCGTCTTCTCGGAGCTCGGCGACGACCACCCGGGGGCGCTGGTCGAGGCGCTGCGGGAGTTCTCCTCGCGCGAGGTCAACCTGACCCGCATCGAGTCTCGGCCGCTGCGCAGCGAACTGGGTCGCTACATGTTCTTCTGCGACCTCGAGGGCGCCCTCTCCGAGCCCGCGGTGGCCGGCGCGGTCGAGGCGCTGCGCGGGAAGGCCGAGTCGGTTCGGATTCTTGGTTCGTACCCGACGCAGTAGGTCGCCTGCGTAGAATTCGCGGGCAATATGGCACGCGTGCTCGTACTCAACGCAACGTATGAGCCGATCAACGTCTGCACGTTGAGACGCGCTGCCGTCCTGCTGCTCAAGGAAAAGGCGGAGCTGCTCGAGCGCCGCGAGGGGGCGATCCACTCCGAGCGGATGACGATGGAGTGCCCGGACGTGATCCGCCTCACCAACTACGTGCGGATTCCGCGTGAAGCCCACCGCCGCAAGATCACCCGCCGCGCCGTCCTTGCCCGCGACTCCTGGACCTGTCAGTACTGCGGCTCGACCAAGTCCGGCCTCACCGTCGACCACGTCATCCCCCGCAGCCGCGGCGGCAAATCCGTCTGGGAGAACATCGTCGCCGCCTGCGCCAACTGCAACCGCCGCAAGGGCAACCGCCTGCCGCGCGAGATCCACATGCATCCCAAGAAGGCACCGAAGGCGCCCGGCCCCACCGTGTTCATTCAGGTGGCGAGCCCCAAGATCCCCGAAGCCTGGCAGCAGTACCTGCCGGCCGCGGCTTAGGGCGAGGGAGATGCATGAGCAGCCGAGAGCCGGAGCCGTCGGGGTACCAAGCTCAAACGAAGCGGCGCGCGCGGCTTTGCTGTTGAAGCTTCTCCGGCGACTCAGCCTTCTCTGACGGGGAGGAGCGGC
>CAZQET010000404.1:0-7747 GCA_964591825.1 uncultured Conexibacteraceae bacterium | reverse complement strand
CCAGGACGGAGCTTCCTTCCGCTGCGACTTCGGTACCCGTTTCGTACCGCTGTTCCGCGGGACACGGCATCGCGGCTTCCCTGCAAAGGACCGTTGCCGACGCCGAGCTGACTCCCGCGACGGAAACCACGACCAGCAGCCCGGCAAGCACTGCGACGCATCTGACGTATCTCATTGCTTCCTCTCCATTGCTCGAGTGGGTTTCGCGGGCAGGTTAGCTGATCACTTAGAGATTTTTGTCTATTGTCCTTAGACCAGGTCAGCTCTCGCTCACCTGTCGCTCGGCGACTACCAGGAGCGTGGGTGCTGCTGAGCTGGAGAAGAGACAGTTAGGCCCGGACGCCTTCGCCGGTTCCGGGCTCACGTGGGGCGGGAGTCGGCTTCAGCTTCACCGGCGCCGTCGACAGCGCCTGCATGCGCAGGTCCTTCCAGGTGAGGCCTTCGCGAACCAGCGCCGGGAGGCCGAGGCCCACCGCGGTGGCGATCTCGACCGCCTGCAGGATCACGCCGTAGGCGAGGGCGTCGGCGGTGCTGACCCCGAAGCCGGTGTGGAGGACGCTGATCACGGCGAGCTGGAAGACGCCGATGTTCGAGGGCGTCGCCGGGACGACGGCGGTCACGTTGACGGCGAAGAGGACCGCGGCGGCGGCGCCGATGCCGGCCTGATCGTTGAGTCCGAGCGCAGCGAGCAGGGCCCAGCAGGCGGAGAGCTGGATCGCCCAGGCGCTCAGCTGCGCCGCCGATGCCGCGATCCCGCGGCGCGGCGTGCGGAAGACGCTCAGTCCCGCTCGCACCTGGATCAGGGCCGAGTGCAGTGCCGTTCCCAACCGGGCCAGGCGCCCGTTGCCGTTGCGGCGCATCAGCGGCGGTGCTGCGAGCACGACGATCAGCAGGATCAGCGGCACGAAGCTGAAGGCGAAGAGCTTCTGGGTGCTGGAGTGGAAGAGGTCGGTGGTGGAGACGATGATCACGCCGAGCATGGCGAGGGCGACGATGTTGAGCATCGTCTGGGAGACGAGGGTCCCGAGCAGCACTGGGAAGGTCTCGCGCATGCGCCCGATGCGGCGGGCCAGCGACATCGCTCGCGCCGGCTCGCCAAGGCGGGCTGGGAGGGTCGCCGACATCAGCACGCCAATCATCGTCGCCGAGGTGACGTCGCGGCGGCGCACCGGGCGGCGGGGCAGGGCGGCGCGCACGATCCAGTACCAGGAGGCGGCCCGGAAGAAGAGCGAGAGCGCCATCAGCGCGCAGGCGACGAGCACCCAGGTGAGGTCGGAGCGGACGATGCTTCGAACCACGTTGTCGACGCCGATCTTCTGCGCTGCCAGGGCGGTGAGGCCGACGCCGATCCCTCCGGCCGCGGCGAGGCCGACGCGACGCGCGACGCGACGCTTGCGCTTGCCGGCCTTGGCGGGGGCGGGATCGAGCGAGGGCAGCCGCTGGGGCGGGCTCGGTGGCAGCCCGTCGGCTGGCCGGATACCGGCCCAGTGCGCCGCGCGCTCGAGGGCGCCGCTCGGCTGCGGTGCCTCGATCGCGCGCTCGTACACGGCGGTCACCCGGTCGGCGACGTGTGGCCAGGCGTAGCGCTCCGCGCTCTGGCGTGCCGCCCGTCCCATCGCCGCCAGCCGCTCGGGCTCGTGATGGGCGCGCTGCAGCTCCTCGGCCAGGCGCTGCGGGTCGCCGGGCGGCACGAGGACGCCGTCGACGCCGTCGCTGACCACGTCGCTGTAGCCGGCGATCGCCGAGGCGATCGCCGGCGTGCCGGACGCGAAAGCCTCGGTCAGGACCATGCCGAAGCTCTCGCCCGAGAGCGAAGGTGCGCACAGCACGTCGGCCTCGTGCAGGCACCGATGCAGGGTCTCGCCGGAGACCCGGCCGCGGACGTCGATCCAGCGCATCGTCTCCGGATCGGCGAGGTAGCGGAGCACGTCCTCGCGCTCGGCGCCGATCACCGTCAGCCGGCTGGGCACGTGCTCGACCAGAGCGCCGAAGGCGGAGAGCAGGATCGGCAGGCCCTTGCGCTCCTCCGGACGGCCGACGAAGAGCACGCGCAGCTCCCCGCTCTGCGGCTTGGGCCCGTCCGGCGCGGCGGCGAGGTCGACCCCGTTGGGGATCACCTCGTAGTGGCCGCCATGCCAGCGGCGGCCGGTCCAGGCTGCGGCCTCTGAGACCGCTATGCGAGCCGAGAGCCGATTGAACATGCGGCGCGCGCCGAGGGCGGTGGCGATGTAGTTCGGGACCGGCTTGGTCGAGTAGGTGTGGAACGTGCCGACCGCCGGCACGTCGGTGCCGAGCGCGGCGTTCCAGCCAACCAGCGGCACCAGCGGCTCGTGGATGTGGACGACGTCGTAGCGCTCGCGGCGCAGCTCACGGCGGGGCGCCAGGACGCCGCCGCCCGGGAAGGCGGAGAGGTTCGAGACGGCGCCGTTGGCGGGGAAGCCGATCGTGCGGCCGAGCGGCATCAGGTACTCGGGCACCTCGCGCGTTTCCGGGGCAGCACGATGCAGCCCCTTGCTGAGGCGGCCGGGCGGGTCGAATGGAGCCAGCACGCGGACGTGGTGCCCACGCCCGAGGAACTCCTCGGCAAGCGCCTCCACGTGCCGGTTCACGCCGCCCTGGTAGCTCCAGGAATATGGCGAGACGAGTGCAATCCGCACGAGCGTCAAAGGGTAGTCGATCCCCCAGAGGGGATCGCTTGGCGTTGCGGCTCGGGCCGCTCGCTCCAGACGTAGGCGATGAAGGCCAGCAGATAGGCGGCGCCGATGACGAGCAGCAGGGCGCCGGAGTCGTTGGCGAGGGTGCCGACCGCGGTTGCCGCGACCGCGCCGAGGAGGCCGGCACGCAGGGCGGGAGCCGGGGCGAGCCAGCTCCGCAGCCGCTCCCGCCCGAGCCAGGCGAGCAGGGCAAGGGCGGCGACGAGCGGCAGGAAAAGGACCAAGATCGGCCGTACGAAGCTGTGGGCGGAGAGCTGCAGCCGGCGCTGGGCGACGTCGGCGAGGTTGCCCAGCCCACCGGCGTCGAGCACCGAGCGAGTCAGGTGGGCGTTGGCGCCGGTGAGGAGGTCGGCGAGGGCGATCACGGCCAGCACGAGGAAGGGCGCGGCGAGCACCAGGAGGGCCGTTCGCCGCCTGCTGGCGGCGGCAATCGCCGCCGCCACGGCCGCGCCCACCGGCAGCACGATCGCGGCGCCGACGTCGGCGCCGAAGCGCCCGGCGGCGAAGACGAGAGCCGAGAGCAGTCCCGTGGCGAGGAAGACCGCGGCGGTCCGCCGGCGAGAGAGAGCGGGTGAGAAGCCGGTGACGGCCGCCCCCGTCCCGGCGACGACCAGCACGCCGAGCATCGCCTCGAGCTCGTTGCCAATCCCGTAGAAGCGCACGCCGAGGCCGGGATTGGGGCCGAGCAGCGAGAGCGCCGTGAGCTGGGAGCCGGCGATCACGTCGACCGCGTAGGCGAGGACGACCGCCGCGGAAGCAGCCGCCAGTGCCCGGTAGCCGTGCAGCGAGACGAGCGTCAGCGCAGCCAGCAGTGGCGCCCCGACCATGACCAGCAGCTGTTCGCCTTCCCGGCCGGGTTCGAGCGCGGCTCCGGCCAGCAGCAGCAGTGGCAGGAGGACGACGCTGAGCGCCAGCAGCCGCACGGCGACTCGCTCGACCCGGACCGAGCCGACCAGCGCCGCCAGGCCGAAGACCGCGAGCCAGACCAGCAGGCTGACCCCAATCACCGGCCCCCGCCGGGTCGAGATCGCCGCCATCCGCGATCCCAGTGATTCGATCGCCCCCACGTCGACGGTCCCCTCCGAGCGGATTGCCTGCCCCGACATCTGCGAGGGCACCGGGATCCCGAAGCGCTCGAGGATCGTCGGGGCGATATCCGTGGACAGCACGTACCCGTCGGTCCGGGTGCTGTCCGAGGTCAGGTTTCCGTCGAAGCCGCGCCCCGCCAAGCCGGTCGCGAGCGCTTCGTCCTTGCCCGGCGGCGCGCGCTCGATCGCCACCAGGAGGTCGTCCCCGCGCAGCCCCCACACCAATCTCGCCAGCTCCGCGAGCCCCGATGACACGACCCTGCACCGCTCACCGCGCGCGCCGAGCGTCTTCGCCAGCAACCCGGGCACGATCTCGGCCGGCGCCGATTCCGCTCGTTCCACCACCGCTCGCGAGTACGCCGGCCCGCACATCCCCCCACGCACGTCCCGCGGAAGCCCCTCGTCATAGAGCGAGTCGAATACCCGGTTCCCCTGGCTGACGTCCAGATACGTCTGCGCCGCCGGCACGCTCCCCAGCCCTGCGCTGAGCAGCCCAGGCGAGAGCTTCGACATCGCGAGCTGCTCGACCGTCGTGCCTTTGGGCACGAGAGCGATGGTCACTCGTGCCTGCGCCTGGGATGCGAACAGCGCGCAGGCTGCCGCTATCGTGACCCCGATGACCGACCGCACGTTCGCCAAGTTCACTTTCTTCAAGGTTGATCCCGCCTGGCGACGCCGAGACGCTGAGCTGCGTGCTGCCGACAAGCGGGAGTTCCTCGCCGCCTGCGAGGACTTTGCGATCGATCGCTCACTGCGCGCCTACTCAACCATAGGAACGCGCGGCGACGTCGACCTGGTGATCCTCTCGCAGAGTCCCAGCCTCGACGATCTCCACACCTTCCACGTCGTGCTCGGTCAGAGCGGCCTGGCGAAGTGGTGCGAGACGCCCTACTCGTTTCTCTCGATGACCAAGCGCTCGCCCTACTCCGACGAGCAGGCTCGTCCGGAGATCTGCGTCTCCGAGCGCAAGTACCTCTTTCTCTACCCGATGGTCAAGCAGCGCCGCTGGTACGGGCTGCCGGCGGAGGAACGCGGCCGGATCATGAAGAGCCACATCGAGGTCGGCCGCCGCTATCCCGAGATCACCATCAACACCTCATATTCCTTCGGCCTCGACGACCAGGAGTTCGTGGTCGCCTTCGAGGGCGATGACCCGGGGATGTTCCTCGATCTGGTGCAGGAGCTGCGCCCGACCGAGTCCAGCGAGTTCACCGAGCTCGAGACCCCGATCTTCACCTGCGTGGCGCTCTCGCTGCGCAAGGCGCTGGACGCGCTCGACGGCGCTCCCAGCGCCGTCGCCGCCGGCGCATGACCACCGAAGCGCTCAGCTACGCCATCGACGAGGACGATCGCCTGATCAGGGTCGACGCCGGCTATTACCGCTTCGCCGAGGAGAACGGCTGGGATGGCGCCGGCGCCAGTCTCGGCCGCTCACTCTGGGACTACGTCGCCGGCGAGGAGCCGAGGAAACTGCAGCGCATCCTCCTGCGCAGGGTGCGCGACGAGGTCCATGACGTCGAGCTTCCCTTTCGCTGCGACGGCCCGCGCGTGCGACGCAGCATGGACATCCGCATCGCGGCCCGTCCGGGCGGGCGGGTGGTGCTCTTCTCGGCACGCATCCGCGCCGAGGAGGTGCGAGAGGAGCCCCAGCCGCTGCTCGACCCGCGGGCATCGCGCGGCGATGACGTGCTCGTGATGTGCGGCTGGTGCGACCGCTTCGAGGTCGATGGCGAGTGGGTTGAGGTCGAGGAGGCGGCGCGCAGGCTGGATCTCTTCGATCGAGCGGAGCTGCCGGCTCTCAGCCACGACGTCTGCCCCGACTGCAACCAGCTGCTGCTCGCCGCGTAGCCCGGTCCCCTATTCTTCCCCTCCCGCGAACTGCATCAAATTCTCTACCTGCCAGAGCGAGAATTTGATGCAGTTCGCTGTTTGAGGTGCCCATGACCAAAATCGGAACCGAAGAGAACCCGCTGCGCGTCGCCATCGTCGGCGCCGGTCCCTCCGGCTTCTACGCCGCCGAGCACATCCTCAAGGATGGCGACCTGCACGCCCAGGTGGACCTCTTCGACCGCCTGCCGACGCCCTTCGGCCTCGTCCGCGGAGGCGTCGCCCCCGACCACCCGAAGATCAAGTCGGTGATCCGGGTCTACGAGAAGACCGCGGCTCGCGACGGCTTCCGCTTCTTCGGCAACGTCAAGGTTGGCCACGACATCGAGGTCGAGGACCTCGAGAAGCTCTACCACGCAATCGTCTACACGGTCGGCTGCGAGACCGACCGCCAGCTCGGCATCCCCGGCGAAAATCTGCCTGGCAGCCACGCTGCCACCGCTTTCGTCGGCTGGTACAACGCCCATCCCGACTACGCCAAGGAGGAGTGGGACCTCTCCTGCGAGCGCGCCGTCGTGATCGGCAACGGCAACGTGGCGATGGACGTCGCCCGGATGCTGGCGCTGACCGACCACGAGCTACGCCAGACCGACATCGCCGACCACGCGATCGAGACGCTCGACGCCAAGGGGATCCGCGAGATCGTCGTCCTCGGCCGGCGCGGCCCGGCCCAGGCCGCCTTCACCAACCCCGAGATCAAGGAGCTGGGGGAGATGGAGGACGCCGACATCGTCGTCGACCCGGCCGAGGTCGAGCTCGATCCGGCCAGCGCCGCCTTCCTCGCCTCCGAGGAGGCTGACAAGACGACCAGGGTGAACGTCGAGACCGTGACCGAGTTCTCCCAACGTCAGCCGCAGGGCAAGAAGCAGCGGATCGTGCTGCGCTTCCTCGCCTCGCCGGTGGAGATCAAGGGCGACGGCAAGGTCGAGTCGATCGTGATCGGACGCAACGAGCTGGTCGAGCAGGGCGGCACGCTGCGCGCCAGGGACACCGGCGAGCGGGAAGAGCTCGAGTGCGGGCTGGTGCTGCGCTCGGTCGGCTACACCGGCATCCCGATCGAAGGCGTTCCCTTCGACGAGAAACGCGGCCTGATCCTCAACGAGGGCGGTCGCGTGCTCGACTCCCACGATGCCGGCCACAAGGTCGGCCACTACACGGCGGGCTGGATCAAGCGCGGCCCCTCCGGCGTGATCGGCACCAACAAGAAGGATGCGCTGGAGACCGTCCAGCACCTCTTCGCCGACGTCGAGTCGCAGACCCTCCTGGCGCCGGAGAATCCCGATCCGGGTGCGGTCGAGGCCCTTCTCGCCGATCGGGGAACTCGTTACGTCAGCTTCGAGGACTGGCAGGCGATCGACCAGGCCGAGCTAGGCCGCGGCGAGCCGCACGGCCGTCCCCGGGTGAAGTTCGTGCGGGTCGAGGAGATGCTCGAGACCCTCGGCGAGCGCGTCTCCGGCTGAGCTCCTCGCCAATCGCGCCGCAGACGATTGTCTGCAAGAATCGGAGTCGATCGCCGACTGGCGAACCGCATCGGTTTTCAATAGGCTGCGCTCCGCTGACGGCGGTTTTTCAAGAAAACCTTTGCAATACCAAAAAGCTTGAGGATGCAAGCCGACAGCACATCGCCACCTGCCCGGGTCCGTGCCGGCGGCACCGTCCTCTCGCTGATCGCGGGTCCTCTCAGCGTCCCGATCCTCCGCGCCCATCTCGACGGCCCGTTGCGGTTGCCCGACCTGCGCGAACGCATCGGCGGCGCCGCCCAGACCACGCTGCGCGGGCAGGTGAGCAACCTACGGGGGATCAGCGCCCTGGAACGCCACGTTCGCGGCGGCATGCCCTACGCGGTCGAGAACGAGATAACCCCGGTGGGCCGGGGAGTGCTCTTCGTCGCCGAGGCTGTTGAAGCCTGGCTGCAGGGGGCGCCTCAGGGCCCGATCATCCTCGGCAGCGAGCCGGCGAAGGGTGCGCTCCGTGCGCTGATCGGCGGCTGGGGCTCGGCGATGCTGCGCGCTCTCGCCGCCCGCCCGCTCTCGCTCACGGAGCTGAGCAGCGTGATCA